>NZ_NIZW01000023.1 GCF_002727185.1 Rhodopirellula bahusiensis | reverse complement strand
GGTCGCACACTGGAAACGAGCCATTGCCGCCGCAAACGGCTTCCGAACCTACCGACTGTCCGCATGATCACGCAAACCGCAAGGTGCGCTCCAAGGTTAAAACTGTCGTCAACGCTGCAGCTCACTGTCGACCGAATCCATCTCGCTCCGGAATCGCTCGCGTTCACGAGCCAACGCGGTTGCCGATGCCGCGCCCGTCCAAGTGCTCAACGCAGGTTTTCCGAACAGATGAAACCAAAGTGTGCCAAGGATCAGAAATGCAAACGCGTGGATGCCAAACAAAATTCCGTTCTCGGGTGGAATCGCTCGAAAGTAGAGCATTGATAGGAAGCAAGCGATCGCGGTCAGCGTCGAAAGCGAACTGGCCTTCCAAGAATTCTTCAGTCGCAGTCGCCTACCGCAAATGTCGCAATTGCATCCGGGCAGCACGAAACGCGATCGGTTCACCGGATGATGGCAAACCGGGCACTTCGTAGACCCCGAACGGGAAGAGCCGATCGGTTGAGCGGTCGGGGAACGATACGGATTTGGCTCGGTTTCCAATGGTTCGCAATGCAGTGAATGATTCACGACGCAACAACGAACACGTCGGTTGCGGACCGGTACAAGGTAACCCAATGCAACGGTCGTTGAAGCGTGCGACCAATGTCGGCGAGTGGTAGGATGAAACCCCGCAATCGACAAGCCTGGTCGATTCACCTGCTGATACAGCCCCCGCCTTCTTCTGACCATTCCAATGCAACTCGCGAAACGAGCGTCCGTGACGATGCGTCTTAGCTTCATTGCCGCTGTCGTCGTCGCTCTAGGTTGTCATCAGTCCGTTGCATTCGGCCAGCGAACTGATGAAGCGACGTTGCTGAGTGCATCGGCCGCCAATGAGGAACTCGATTCGGGAGTTTCAATCAGCAAACTCGACGAACACGTTCGAGAATCGCTGTTCGGATCCGACCTCTTCGCCGACAACGTGCTGGAGATTCGAAGGCTCGCGTCCAACCTTCCTGCCGAAGAACGATTGCAATTTCTCGTTGACTGGATTTTGCCTTCGCAATCACTTGAAAGCTTTCGCGTGTCGGGTGCTTCACCACCAACCAATCCGTCACCTGCCGTTCAAAAAGACGCCGCCTTCGAGCCGCATCAGGCGCATGTTGTCTCGCCCGTCTTTGACGCCTTGCTGCTCGCTAAGCAACAAGGGAAATTGGATGAGCTGCGTCGGCGAGTGGTGTCAGTCGTTCCGCGAAGCCCGAATGACGGGCGATCACGTCAAGCGATGTTGGCACTGATTGATCTTGAAATGGGCAACGAAGCCGGCGCCGAAGAGTCCATCGCATCGCTTCACGAACTGACGTCCAAGGTCAAAGATCACTCACTCGCTGAATTATGGCCGGCCGCGTTGGTGGCACATCGAGGGACGCCGCAGTTCGCGCAATCACGCGTTCTGGGAGAACTGGTCTCGTACCTCTATCAAACATGTGTCGTTCGCAAACGTGCGGATCTGCCTCACTCGTTCGTCAGCCAAATTCGACGAACCAGAACCGAGATGTATGGCCGTCAATTGGTGTCCACCGACGAAGCATTTCGAAAGATCTACGATTCGAGTGCCGACTATTCGCAGCAGTGGATTCCGATTCGCTTGGCGAACGCAATGATGCGAGGGAATGGTGATGCCTCTGCCCAATGGATCCTGGACAAAACCGGAGCGGTGTCGAAACATGGTGGCAGCCACAATGAATACTTGGCTTTCACGACACCCTTGCAAGGTGACTATGGCATCGAAGTGGATCTGAGGGTCAACGATCCCGGACAAGTCTTAGCGGCGGGAAGGATTGTAGGTCCTAGCTATCGAAACAATCGCTTCCGCAGCGGAATCTTGACTTGGGGAATCGAAGACGTCGAACTGAGCCAACCTTTCACGAAGCTTGATCGATGGATTCACTACCGTTCGACGCTTTCGGGCAACACTCAAACAGTCCATTTGAATGGTCGACACGTCCAACAGGAATCGGTCGCACCCAACGCAGCACCTTGGATCGCAATGCGAAGTTGGCATCAAGCCACCGCAGAGTTCCGGAACGTTCACATTGGAGACACACCGGAAATACCAAGCGAAGTTTCCTTGTTGACCTCGCATGGGCTGTCGGGTTGGACTGACTACTACGGTGGCTCTCTTGCTCAGTACAAAGGCCAATGGAAACGCGTCGACACCGGACGTGGGGACACGATGATCGTGAGCCCGGAACGCGAAGATTTGGATCAGTCGTATCACGAAAGTCTGCTTCGATATTTCCGGCCGCTGATGGCCGGCGATCGAGTGGAGTTCGAATTCTACTATGACCCCGGAAAGGTGAGTGCACATCCGGCGCTCGATCGACTTGCGTTTCTCATCACCAGCGACGGCGTGGCTGAGCACTGGATCACCGACGGTCCCTTCGATCGTAGCAAGCTGCGGCCCGACAACATCACGGTCGTGTCCGACTACCAACGTCACGAAGGAAAACTCCCGCTGAAACCGTCCCAGTGGAATCACCTTGAACTGCAGTTGGTCAACGACGCAGTCCAGATTTCACTGAATGATCAGCTCGTCTACGAACGACCTTTGGACAGTGAAAGCGACCGCACGTTTGGATTGTTTCACTTTGCCGATCGCGAAGAGCTCAGAGCAAAAGCACTGACTCTACGTGGCAACTGGCCGACACAGTTGCCGGAAACGCAGTCACTCGCCGACCCTATCCCTCATCGGCTGCAGATGGAGCTTGCTGATCTGGCCTCCGTGTTCTCGCATGATTTTCGGGACGAAGCGGGCACGAACCGATACTTCAATGCCAAGACGCTTCAAAACAGCGGAAATGCCAACACCACTGGTGAAGGCTTGCGGCTATCGGCTACTTCGCTCGGACCTTGGAAACAGCTCGGCGCAAATCCTCAATTCTCGATGCGTGGTGACTTCGATGTGGTTGCGGAGTTTAGCCAAGCGATCGTTCCTGAGTCGGGTGAGCTCGCGCGTGCTGCGGTCACCATCACGCTCGATGACCCGCTCTCACGAAAACTGATGATGGCGAGTGGGTATTCGATGGATCACGGCAAGAATTTGTTAGGTTCGATCAATCTCAATTACCCGGACGGGACCAGACGTTATTCGTCGGGAAGAAGTTCGTGTGAGTCAAACTCTGGCAAACTCCGAATCGCTCGACGAAAGGAACAGATTTACTTTCTATTTGCGGAAAAAGGCAGCAATACCTGGCGACTAATTCACCAAGAGAAGGGCTCGACCGGAGACGTCCCGCTTGGCGGAATCCAGCTCATTTGCATCATCAAAGGCAAAGCGACCACGTCGGCAACATGGAACAACATTTCGTTGCGAGCCGAGGAAATGATGGTTTCGCCATCGCCTGACCTCAAGCCAGTCCTATCGGTCGTTCGCGTCGACGGAACGGAACTGCGCGATCTGGCCAAACCCTCTGAAGCACTGTTGCACGTCGGATCGCCAGTTTGGTCGCCCGACGGAACACAGATCGCCTACGATCAGCAAGCCGGAACCACACTGACGGCTCGGTTGATGCGAGTTGAAAAGTCGGGCGGCGATCCGGTTGATTTGGGTTTCGGTTCGATGCCGACATTCTCACCCGACGGAACGCAAATTGCCTTTTCGGCTGCTCGACAGGGCGTTGGGATCATGGACGCCGACGGTACCAATCGAACGATCCTTGATCCGAGTGGTTGGGGAATTCAGTGGTCACCAGTTCCGAATCGACTCGCCTACAGCAAAGGAGGCAGCCTGTTCGTTTGGGACCTCAACAAGTCGACGAGCAAGTCCATTCTGCAGGGACCGGATGCCACTCGATACAGCTACGTTTACTGGAACATGAGCTGGTCACCGGACGGGAAAAAGATCGCGATCAAAGGAAGACGTCGCGACAATTCGGGCGATGAGATCGCGGTTGTCACGTTGTCCAGTCCGGCCCGGCTTCGTGTCATCGACACGCCGGCAAAGGTTGGCGGTGACATGAGCTGGTCTTCGGACAGTCGCCACCTGCTGTTTCCAATGCAAGTCATCGAATCGAAGCGGAACCAGTTGCATTTTGTGGACGTGGAATCCCCTGGCGTGCCAAAGATTTGGCCCAATCAACCAATCGATCGACAAATTTCTGGAGTCGATCTTTCACGCGATGGAAAGTGGCTCGCCATCACCGCGAGACCCGACCCACGCGTCGTCCCCTGGCAAAATCAGTCGGAACCTTCATCGAACCCGCTCTCCTCCCGCTGAAGCAAGGCATATTCGTCCTTCGTGGTGACTCGCATCCTGCCCCAAAGTGTCGAGATTCAAGGTCGCGGATCGAGCACAGCAGCTGCGAGGTAGCCCATCCCAGCTGCAACACTTCCGAATACTGGACCAATCGGAAAGATGAATGCCATCGCAGCCATAGCCGGGTTGCCGCATCTCGGTACATTCGAAGGAAGTGTCGCAGCGTACTGAGCGTCAACGTAGAGTCCATATCCACCGAAGCCGACACACGCGAGAAAGACGATCGCAAAACTGGCCAAAGCCCATCGCCGTCGGTTGATGCGTGGCTGAGCAATTTGGTCGAGGCAGTGGCGAGTTGTCTTGTATGGGTTGGTGGAACTCATGTGACTCAATCCTGAACGAGGCTTTGAGAATCGCGGCTGATACGCCAGCCGACCATTCGTCAATTCTATCATCATGCTGCAAGACGAGATGAACCTGAACTGAACAAATTCTCGCGCCTCAAATCTGAGTTCATCCCAATTCATCTGTGGAAAAAGACTTATTGAAGACTGCCAGGAATATTGGCCACAAATGAATGACGATGAACACAGATGACCGACGATGAATTCAACACGCTGACAGAGGGGATCATGTTGTTTCGCAACTCGCGTTTTCGACGTTGTCCTCGTGCCGTTTCCAGGCCGATCTCAGGTATCGTTGCGTCTGTTTGTACAACACCGCAGCGGGCACGGATGTGTACAGACAAGACCAGACCCCCGAGATGAGCTTCGCAAGAAAGTCTTGTGAATCGCCAATCCAGATCAGCGACGCGAAAACAGAGAAGAACACCATCGGGCCGAAAAGCAACCACACACCGACCAAGGTCAAGCGAGTTGGCGGGGCAGACGCGAGAACACTGTATCTTGGAACAAAATTGTCGTGCCAGACGTCTTGGTTGAGACGTTCGCCAATCGGAACGTAGCCTTTCCTAGTGGGCAGTAACGGCAGATCTGCCGCTTCGGTGCTCTCAGTGTCAACGTTCATGAATGCTCTTCGGCCTTTTTTCTGTCTGTCCTGCCCCGCAAAGACCGTTCAATCACTTGCCGCTCTCGGTCCAATTTCAATCTCCAGGCGATAAAGTCCGGCAGCGTCACGATTGCGTAGACTACCACGGTGGACATCAGAATGGCGACCGCCAAATTGCAAGCGAGCCCGATTGAATGGTAGGTGGAATCGTACTCGCAAGGTCCGGTTCTATGACGAGGATGGTTGGTTGATCGATCTGTGCGAGAAAAGACAGGCCAGCCATAGTGGATTGTCTGCGGCTCCCGCAAGCATCGATTCGGCAATGGGCCAAGGTAGCGAACCAACTGATGTACAGGCGATGCAACCTGATTGAGCGCAAGCACGAATGCAGTCAGCGTCGTACACAGCAACAGCATCCGAAGTGAATAGCTTTTTCGCTTCATTCCTCACCCTCGCGAGACTCAAAATTCAGGCGTTCGTTTTCGCGAAGGAATGATCTTAGAATGCTTGCCCAACCCGCAAAGATTCCAAGCAATCCACCGATGTAGCTGGCGTTGTGAAGCGAGGCAGTTCGACGGAACGCGATTGGATCGGTGATCATCGCTTCACGTAGCATTGAGTCAACGTCAGGGTTGGATCCGGCGAAGACAAAGGCTAGGAGCAACCCGAGTGCTCCGACCAGCATTGTCGTTGACAGGACGACTACGAATGAGCGGAGCACCGCGAACACATAGCCAATATCACTGCGGACAAGCATCCCGGCCGGAATCAGAAAGAGTCCGATGAACGCGCCCATCCACCAAGACGCGTGCCATCCAACGATTGCCGCTCCGAGTCGTTCAGGAGTTTCCGGCGAGATGCCAAACTGATCGAATTTGAATTTGGTGAAGTATTCTCCTGAGATGGAATACGAAACCTGATTGTGCAGCATTCCGTAGGCACCTGAAAGCAAGCAGGCCAACAACAGGAACGCCGGCACGGACAGCGATCGAATCACTTTGCCTCCTGCTTCAAGTCGATCGAAACCGACCGATCACCGCGTCCTTTGGGTATCGGAACGAGAGTTCGGAGTGTCTCTCTTTGCCCAAGAGTTGCTACTCGATCGTACTGCAGAACAAGAGTTTCTGGCTGGTGGTAGGTGTCGAAGATTCGAAGAGCACTGGACTTCCCACCGGTCGACACAACGACGATGTCGCGATTTGTCGTGCGCTGCGATGGTGGCTCGAATCCTTCTTTCACTTGGTTGCCAGGCGTGCAGAGCCAGTCGGCGATTTGTTCATCCCAGCATTCCATGTAGACAAGCGATTCCCGTTCGACATCCGGTGGCAATTCAATGTCGATCTGCAGCATGAAGCGACCGCTCCAACGGGCCGATGTAAGCAGAATTGCCGACACGACGAATGTGGCGATGCAAATGAAGCCCGCATTCACGGTCCAGACAAAGAGGCGTCGTCTATCAAATTGGATCATGACGCAAGTAAACGACCGTACGAGAACAGCTCTTCACCGTAAAACAGGAATTGACTGATTCGCGATCGCCATTGAAGTACCTTTCCGACTCATGTTCGGACATCGGACGGAATACAACTCCCGAACCGACAGAGTTTGCGAAACGAAAGTCAGTGGCAAACGGTATGCTGACAATGATAGGAGTTTACACTCGCAAGAACTGCTGGATGAATCGAAACACAAGAACCAAGATTGTGACCGCAGCGACCACGAGCCCCGCAGTCGATCCGAAAAGTAGGTAGGCGATGCCGCCGCTGGCGACCACGACAGTCTGACTCACGTAAGAACGACTGATGTCTCGAAGCAGCATGAGTTTGGTCTTCTTTTCGGCTCGGATAGCGTTTCCTGCAGAGAGGCTCGCATTAGATGTTCATTTTAAGATGTCAGCTCTGCGGGCGTTTGTATTCTACGAAACCTTCGATGGCTTGGTACTGTGCCAATCCGAGTTGATCGTAGGTGCGAGCGGTGGATGCGTTGCGGGCTTCTGCGCGTTGCCAAAACTCACGTGCGTCGGCGCCGGGGAACAAGGCTCGGTCCTTCTGTGATTCGTGCTTGAAAATCGCCGCCCGTTTTCGGTCGACTTCCTGCGGACTCAGTGGCACAGCCATCTCAATTTCGTGCGGTGCCCATTCTTGCCAAGCACCGCGGTACAGCCAAACGACGCAATGGCTCATCCATTCGTCGTCCTGGCATCGCTCGCACGCAGCCAACAAAATCTCGAGGCAGGTTCGATGCGTCCCGTGCGGGTCACTGAGGTCGCCGGCTGCGTAGATTTGATGCGGCTGGACCTCGCGAAGCAGGTCGACCGTGATTTGAATATCAGCGTCGCTAATCGCGCTCTTTCGAACGACACCCGTTTCGTAAAACGGCAACTCCAGGAAGTGCAACCGCTCGGCAGGAACACCGCAAACGATCGCGCCCTCTTCGGCTTCTCCTCGACGGATCAATCCCTTGAGTCGTTGCATTTCGGGGATGTCAACTTCTCCGTGGTCCTTGTCGCCCAGGAACTCGATCATCCGTTTGGTCAGTTCAACCACCGGAGGAGTCAGCAAGTCGAACTCTTTGCAAAACTCACGAGCGAATTTGGCGAAGCGGATTGCGTCGCCGTCGAAGACCGCGATGTTACCGGACGTTTGGTAGGCAACGTGAACCTCGTGACCTTGATCGGCGAGCCGGGTCAGGGTTCCTCCCATTGAAATGACATCGTCATCGGGGTGAGGTGAGAACAGGACAATGCGTTTCGGAAAGACAACATCGGGCTGGTTCGGCTTCCCGGCAGGCCATCCCGTGATCGTGCTTTGCAAATGCCGGAAGACACGGAGATTGATCTCGTAGGCCGATCCATGTTCGGCCAACAAATCTTGCAGACCGTTTTCGTTGTAGTCTCCGTCGACCAGCATCAAGACGGGTTTCTGCAACGCTTGCGAAAGATCGATCACGGCGCGGCGGACCATCGTGTCATCCCAGATGACTTTGTCGACCAGCCATGGTGACTGAATAACCGTCAACTGAGCCGCGGCGGCTCGATCGAGGATCAGTTCTGTGTCGGGGTGCTGCTGCAAAGACGTGGCGGGAACCGAAGGTGCGAGCTCGCCCTCGATCGTACGAGCGATGATCGATGATTTGCCTTCGCCAAACGCCAGCAAGAAAATCTTACGAGCTTGCAGGATCGTGGCGACTCCCATTGTGATGGCGCGTCGCGGCACATTCTCGACACCAAAGAAATGGCTGGCCGAATCGATCCGAGTCATGCCGTCCAGCGTGATCATTCGCGTCCGTGAATCGGTGCCTGATCCGGGTTCATTGAACCCAATGTGCCCGGTCCGACCAATCCCCAGCAATTGAATGTCGATCCCGCCGGCATCCAGCATCTTTTGGTCGTACGCCGAGCAGCTCTCCGCGATGCTTTCGACGGGCTCGGTTCCATCGGGCAGATGAATGTTCTCGGGACGGATGTCGACATGATCAAATAAATGTTCATGCATGAACCGCGAGTGGCTCTGCAAGCAAGCCGGCTGCATCGGGTAGTACTCGTCCAAGTTGAACGTGACCACGTTCGCCAACGACAAGTTCTCTTCTCGATGCAAGCGAATGAGCTCAGCATAAACATTGACCGGAGAGGAACCAGCAACCAGGCCCAACACGGCTGTTTTCGATTCGGCGGCTCGCGAACGGATCAGATCGGCGATCTCACGAGCAACAGCTGCACTCGCGTCAGTTGATTCGGGGTAAACCCGGTAGGCAATTTTGTTCTTGGGCGATTGCGGAACCAGGTGCGTGGCGTCCGTTCCAGACATGATGTTTCTCTTGGTCGATTCAACGAAAGACAATTCGGCGTGGCTATCTTATAGCGGTTCCGGGCCGGGAGGTCTCGTCGGCGACTTGCCGTGCGTAGTGAGCCGCACCCACGATGCCGGCATCGTTCCCCAAGGTTGCGAATTCGATCTTCAGATGCGAGCTGATTTGCACCAACGTGCGAGGAAAGCATTCTTCCCGAATCGATTTTAGGAATTGCTTGCCGGTGTCGGTTCCGGGGCCTCCGAACGTCATCGCGCCACCCAGAAGCACGACGTCGGGATCGACCACGTGGGCGAACATCGCGATCGCTCGACCAATCAGGATCCCGGTTTGCTCGATCACTTCGCTCGCGATCGTGTCACCGTCCGCCGCCGCATTCGCGATCGACAGTGGGGTGAGCGCCTGCATGTTGCGGAGCGAGCTCTGGGCGTCACTCGTTGCCAGCCTATCGTTCGCCGTCAGAATGACACCCGCCGAGCCAGCGTAGGCTTCCAAATGCCCCGGGAATCCGCAACCGCACATGCGAGCGTCAGCGGCAAAGTCGATCGTGGCATGACCGATTTCCCCGCCACATCCGTTCGCTCCACGAATCGGCCGTCCATCTAGAATGACTCCTCCACCCACGCCGGTGCCAAGCGTCAGCAAGACCAGTGAGTTGGCACGGCACAACCCGTGAGCGGCTTCAGCCAGCGCGGCCGCGTCGGCATCGTTCAGTAGCGCAACCGGTTTTTGAAAGACATCCGAGATTTGTTGACGGAAGTTCAGGTGATGCCAACGATGCAAGTTGGCGGTTTCCGCAAGTGCTTCGGCTTTGGGATCGAGCACGCCAGCCATCGCCAATCCGATCGCGTGCAAATCTTCGATTGAGTGCGACGATTCTTTGAGCGTATCTTCGACGCTGTCGCGGCAGGACTGAAACGCAGAGCCGAGCGATTCGAAGTCCGCCGTGCGAAGGTGATTGCGCCAAATCAACTTGTCGCCACGAAACAAGCCGAATTTGATCGTCGTTCCGCCCAAATCGATTCCGAGCACCCAAGAGCCATCGCCCGATTCGTCGCCGTTCTTTTGGTTGGATCCGTTGGTCGACGCGAAGTTCATGGGCAGTGGTGTGAGACCAGACGGAAGACGAGCGGATGAAGTGAGCGAAGCGAATGGAGCGACCTCTTCACGCAACAGTCTAATTGAAGGAGCGGATGGTTCAGAACGTTTTGCGTGGACTACAATCGTGGGCCCCTCCCTTACCCCACCTTTTCATGGAACTTTGATGAGCTTTTTCACTCGATCGTCAGCGTTGTCCCCGCTATTCATGGCCGCCGCCTTCTTGCTGAGTCTGGGATTCGCGTCCCCGAGCTTCGCCGACCAGCATCCGAAGAAGATTCCATTGTGGAAGGATGGTGCACCTGGTTCAGAAGACCGAATGCACGAACCGGAGGTGTTGACTGGAACGAACGTGTCCAACGTCCACCATCCTTCGATCACCCCCTATCTGCCATCCAAGGCGGACTCGACCGGAACAGCGATTTTGATCGCGCCGGGCGGTGGTCACAGCAAACTGTGTCTGGGACACGAAGGTGATACACTCGCTCAGTGGTTTGCCGAACGTGGGATCGCCGCGTTTGTAATGCGTTACCGACTTTGCCGTGAACCGGATTCGGGATACACGCTCGAAGGCCACGCGATGGACGACACTCGGAGAGCCATTCGTATGATTCGGTCCAAAGCAAAGGAGTGGAATCTGGATGCAAACCGCATCGGCATCCTTGGTTTTTCCGCGGGAGGCGAACTGACCGCATACTCCGCCATGCATCCGCAACCGGGCAATGCCAAGTCCGATGATCCGATCGAACAAGTCAGCAGCCGTCCGGATTTTCAGGGGCTGATCTACCCAGGCAAATCGGACACCTTCACCGTATCAGAAGGGATGCCGCCCGCCTTCATCGCGTTTGGATATCACGATCGAGAAGACATCGCAGTTGGAATGGCGAAGGTCTATCTCAAGTACAAGGAGGCCGACGTTCCGTGCGAGATGCATGTCTACAGTGAAGCCGGTCACGGATTCGGTTTTCGCGACAACAGCACCAGCGCCGCAGGGCGATGGCCAGAACGAATGCTGGAGTGGCTTGTCGATCGCGATCTGTTGAATCAGAAATGAGCCCAGTTGTGGTCACTCAGCGAGAGCGTTTCAGTTGGCTAGGCGGAACTCCGTAGACACGCTTGAACGCTCGAGAGAATTGGAACGCGTCAGCGAACTGAAGCATTTCCGCCACATCGCGAACCTTCATTCCTTGCGTGAACAGCAAGTCCGCCGCGTAGTTCATTCGCAATCGCAACAAGTATTGGTACGCACCGCGTGCGGCGTACCGTTTGAACAGACGCGAAACGTAGACGGTTGTGTAGCCGCACTGTTCAGCGACCTGTGCGATCGACGTCAGATCGCGAAAGTTGTCTTCCATGTACTGGCGAATGTCTTCGTAGACTTCAAACGCCTTGGGTGAATCACCCTCGGTCGTTGATTTTCGTTGAGCGATCTTGATGATCATGGCGCGAGTCATCAAAGAAACGATGTCACGCGAACGGAATTGGTCGTCTTTTCCTTCCGTCGAGATGATCGAAAACAAATCGGTCAGTTCTTTCACGTTCCTGACTTGCAGCGGGTAGCCACGAAGCAGATTGGCCTCCAGCAACAGACTTTTTGCGTCGGTTCCGTACATGTCCAAGTAGTACTTGCGCATTCCGGTCTTCGAACTGTTTTCGATTCGGTGCCGAACACCTGGTCCGTAGGCGAAAACGGTGCCGCGTTTAAGGTCAAACCACTCGTTTTCAAGCTGCAATTTGCCTTCGCCTTGATCGACGAATTCCAAACCCCAGAATGGGAAATTGCTGCGTTCGATCACGTAATCCAACGACGTCCGCTCCATTCCGCCACAGACAACTGTGAACCGACTCGCGCGATCTGGATCGAGATCCAAATAGAAATGAGAGGCCTCAACGGTTTGTTTGGAGACGAACTCCGGCGCCTGAATATCTTCCATCACGTTGCCCCAGGATGATCGAGACACTTGCGATTCTTGTGTTTCGCCATCCAACTTGTGTAGAAATTAGGTGTATAGATTTGTCGCAGCTAATTCTTCAATCTTCATTCTGTCCAATCAATCGCAGGGTCTGGGATCAATTGAACGCGAAAACGGATGCCGAAACAACCGGAGCACGAGTTTAATTCCTGCTATCAGAAACCCATCGTAACTGCTCAAACACCGCAATGCTATGCAAGTTTCGTTAGAGGTACAAAAATTCACAGTGGCCAGGGGTTCCAGTATCGCTCGCTGGAGGTGATCCATGCTCAGGCAACACGACAATGAAGCTTTGGCCTCGTAATCCGCCGGGAAATATTGGTCAGACTCTTCAGTCGACCACTCCATCTGACTTGCTCCTAGCAGACTCTGGCTCGCCAAACGATAGCAGAACTTGCTGATGAAAGCAGAGCCGATCGCCCCCACCTCCGTGACCGCCAGTTTAAGAATGTGCCAGGTTAAGAATGTGCACATCGAAACGGCTGTCGGTTCGATCTAACGGGCGATCGCCGGACTCTATGGACACCCAAGAACGGCTTAGTGACCGTAGGCTCTAAGGAATATCTCGAAAGTGTTTAAGAAAAGCTATCTGTGATCAGGATGGCTATGGCCGATTGTTAACTTCAAGGCAGAATAGACCCCGTTGATCGCCGTCTGCCGAGGGTT
The DNA here is from genome assembly GCF_002727185.1 of Rhodopirellula bahusiensis. Classification (NCBI taxonomy): domain Bacteria; kingdom Pseudomonadati; phylum Planctomycetota; class Planctomycetia; order Pirellulales; family Pirellulaceae; genus Rhodopirellula; species Rhodopirellula bahusiensis. Next base: position 103,957 of record NZ_NIZW01000023.1, on the reverse strand, counting down.
GCCCGCCTTAAACAGCCCGCAACCGGATGGTGTCGGCCGCCACGCGTTGTCTTGCACGTGGTCGTCCCTGAGCAGCACCCTTTTCCATCTGGATTTGTTTCCAAATCCTCATCCGTTCTCGATTGGAGTATTTCTTCATGCTTAAGTCCCCTTCGCAACGCACAGGCTTCACGCTTGTCGAGCTGCTGGTCGTGATCGCGATCATCGGTGTCCTCGTTGGTTTGTTGCTTCCCGCCGTGCAGGCCGCTCGTGAAGCTGCCCGCCGCATGAGTTGTAGCAACAACTTCAAACAAATCGGTTTGGCGATCCACAATTACCACAGCGCCTACAACCAATTGCCGATTCATGGTGGCGGTACCACCGATCCTCACTCAGCACAAATCTGGCGACCTTCGGAAGTCTCCAACAACGGTCGTTTGAGCTGGTTGGTCGGCTTGACGCCGTTCATCGAACAACAGGGGCTTTGGGAAATGATCTCAAACCCATTGAACGTGGATTCGCGTGGTGCCAGCCCACCAGCCGCAAGCGGCAACGGTGGAGTCAGTGGCGGAGCGACGCGCAATGGTGGTCCATTCAGCGCAATGGGCCCGACTCCCGATGAGATTCTTTACACGCCATGGGTCACGCAAATGCCCACGTTCCGTTGCCCAAGCGATCCAGGTGTTGGCCTGCCGTCGCTCGGACGTACGAACTACGCAGCCAACTTGGGTGATTCCGCCGAACGTGCTCACCAAGGTGATTGGAACAACAGCGCCCCAATCGGGTACGGCAATATCAGCTCCGGTTTGGCGAACGAGATCCAAGGTGCAGGACGTGGATTCTTCACGGTGCACAAGAGCCGACGTTTTCGCGATGTTCTGGACGGCTTGTCCAACACGATTGCCGCTGGTGAGATCGCAACAGACTTGGGCGACAAAGACGCCCGCACCGCTGCCCTCAACCGAGGTTGGTCGTTCGTTCGCAACTACCCACCAAATGACTGCGACAACTTAGTCGATCCGGCTCGTCCTCAATTCTGGGATGCGTCGCAGAACACCGTCAGCGGTGTCGATGGTCGTGGATTCCGTTGGGCTGAACACTTGCCCAACTTCAGCGGATTCTTCACTGCCCAACCACCAAACAGCCCCATCTGCAACGAGCAGAACGCTGGCAACTCGGGTTGGTACTCCGCTTCGAGTCGTCACCAAGGTGGTGTTCATGTCTTGATGGGTGATGGAGCCGTGAAGTTCCTGACCGACTCGATCGAAGCTGGCAATCAAAGCCAACTTGGCATCAACGCTTACCGATCTGCCGGATCGAAGAGCCCCTACGGCGTTTGGGGTGCTTTGGGCACACGTTCGGCGAAGGAAATCATCGAAGACGTCTTTTGATCAAAACTAACCTTCACGTGCGTCCGCTTCAGTTGCAGGCGGACGCACGTTCTTCCAAACATCCTTCCCACAACAGAACCATGAAATATCGATTCGCTTTGTTTGCCTGCCTTGTCGCTTTTTCCCTGACCGTCGGTTGTGACAGCGGTGAACCTACCAACCTCGCCGGCGAAGTGAGCGACAGCGAGATTGAAGAGTACAACCGCATGCTCCAAGAGTCACAAAAGCAAATGGTTGAATCGGACGAAGCAATGAAAAAGGAAATGAAGTCCAAACGCTAACGGAGACTTCTGTTTTGCTGGCCGCTTTCGCCATCACCCCCACATATCGCTCTGAGTTCGGCACCACCGGTGTCGTGCTCAGAGTTTTTTTATGCGTCCTCGGATGTTGTGTCTTCTTCGGTTGCAAACCAACGTCCGAGCCAAGCCCAAACGCTGCGTCATCCACCGCACTTTCGACTGCGAACGACGTTGCAAACACCGAATCAACCGGTCCGCTGAATGGGCCAATCGAACCGGAACAGATTTTGGCCGCCGGTCAACGAAACGGTTGGCCAGCGGCAGAACGATTGGCCTCCGAGGCGTTGATTCAGTCGCCCGGTGAGATGGAGATCTTGGTTGCAACCGCCGAAGTGAAACAACACTTGGGCAAGAGCGACGAAGTGGCGAGTCTTCTGATTGAGGCTACCGTTGTCGACCAATTTGAGAATGAAGCCTTGGTGCTGCGAGCGGTTGCCGGATTGATGTCGAACGGGCAACTCTTCGAGGCCATTGATCTGCTCACCAAAGTCGTCGAGACGCATCCCGAGCGGAGTGAGACGCGTCGGTGGCTGTTTGATTGCTTGGTCAACTCCGAACAAATTGAGACTGCGCTTCCGCATGGTCGCCGTCTGATTCGCGAGCGACACTTCGATTCAGTTCTTTTGTTTTCGATGGGGCAGAACGAACAACGCGATCGGGAGGTTCAATCGCTGACCGTTCTCTCCCAACGGAATCCGGATGACGCTCGACTAAAGGTTGGCTTAGCACGGATCGCGTTGGACCGCGGTGATTTCGCGAAGGCGGGCGAGTTGCTTCAAACGATTTTTCAGCAACACCCCACGTTCACACCCGCTTGGTCGCTGGAAGCAGAACGCTTGTTCTTGGCTGGCGAACCTGACGCTTTGAAGAGTTGGCTGGACGACGTCCCCATTGAGGTCAAACAATCCGCCTGGAAGTACTGGGCGATCGTCGGGAACCTCGCGATGCAGAATGCTCAACCGTCCGTCGCTGCTCACGCCTACTGGGAAGCGGTCCGAAGAAACGACAGCGTCGGAAAGACTCATGCGAAGCTGGCTCGTTCACTGCAGCTCATCGAAGACGAGCATGAATGGATCACGCTGGAACTGCTCGACGATCTGACTTTGCGTGCGGAGTTACTGGAACGATTGGTACAAGAGAAGGATCGCTTCTACCGGTCGGATATGGAGTCAGCGGAAATCTCAACATCGATCGCTGATTTGCTTGCTCAACTCGGTCGCTACTGGGAAGCAGAAGCTTGGCTGGCCAATGCCATTCGCGAATCGAATGGTGACACAGCTAAGGCAACGAAGCTGCGAGCTCAAATTGTCAGCAAACTGCGAACGGACCTTCCTTGGCAAACAAACGTCCGCTCGTTCGGCGTTCTGAAGTCGTATGCCACCGCGAATCTGCCTTCTCCTTCGCTGGATAGCTTTGCCGGTCCGCAAGAAGCAACTGTCTCGCAGCACACGACGATTCTCGGGGATGACCACCGCAATTCTGCTGACTTCTATCGCTTGGTGGACGAGAGCCGCGAGTTCGGCCTTGCTGGGGCTTCGAATGAACCCGTTATGTTGTCGAACGGAATGATACCGCTCCATTCCCAGTTGGGGTCGGGCGGAGCATCCTTGGACTTTGACTTGGATGGTTGGCCGGATGTATTCCTCGCCGGGTCTTATGAAACAGTCAACGACAGCGATCCCGATTTCACCGAAAGTGATTTCTACAGGAACGAATCTGGACAACTGCGGCCTGTGCGATTGGCGGCGGGGCTGATGAATCGCGGTTTCGCTCAAGGCACGGTGACGGGGGATCTGAACGCGGACGGATTTGTGGATCTCGTCCAGCTGAACTACGGCGCCGACCAATTGTTCTTGAACAACGGAGACGGAACCTTCTCAGAATCGAACGATTGGCTGGATCAAAACGAGATGGCTTGGTCGACCAGTGGAGCCATCGCGGATCTGGACGCCGATGGTATCTCGGACATGATCGTTCTTCGATACTGCGAACCCGATGGACCGATTCGACAGAGATGTCGCGGTCCCGACGGAACGGTCCAGTACTGCCCGCCAACCCACTTCAACGCTGACATAGACCAATTTTTTCGAGGGATGCCGGACGGAGGATTCGAAAGTGCGACGGAGCATTGGGGCACGATCCCGACCAATCCAGGACGTGGTCTGGGGTTAATTGTCGGTCAGCTAGATGAGACCCCATCGACCGACATCTTTGTCGCGAATGACATGACCAGCAATCACTTCTGGTCACGTTCATTGGTCGACAAATCAAAGTTCGCCGAGAGTGGAACACTGTGCGGGTTGGCTCTCAATTGGCGTTCGCGACCTCAGGCCAGCATGGGAATCGCCGCGGCTGATTTGGATGGGGATCACGACCTGGATTTCTATGTCACCAACTTTGAGCAGGAACACAACACTCTGTATCTGCAGCAGAGCCCAGGGATCTGGTCCGACCAAACCCATTCCGCCGATTTGTACGACGCAACTTTCGACTCGCTCGGATTTGGGACGGTCGCCATCGACCTCGACAACGACACATCCGACGAGGTGATGGTTTGCAATGGTCATGTCCACCACGACTCGCCGGCAGGCTACACACAACATCCACAACTTTGGAGGCGATCAAAGCGTGGCTTCGAGTTCTTGCCGAGGCGAAAGCTATCAACGTACTTTCAGGAAAAGCACGTCGGGCGAGCTGTTTGGAAGCTGGACGTTGATCGTGATCGGAATGTCGATCTTATTGTCACTCATCAAGGTGAACCGCCGAGCCTGTTGTGCAATCGAACCGACAAAGCTTCGCTCAATCGTTCGTTGAAACTTCGGTTGGTCGGTACCATCTCCGCACGAGACGCGATCGGTTCGGTGGTGACGGTAACTTGTGGATCCTTTTCTCGCACACAGTGGTTGGTGGCGGGTGATGGCTACATGAGCTCCAGCGACAAAGTCTTGTCGTTTGGATTGGGAGCGATCGATGCCGAAGAATCAATCGAACTTTCGATCACCTGGCCTGATGGCACCACGCAATCGGTTCATACCGAACCTGATCTCGAGTTGTTGATGGTGCAGAACCAAACAACCGCCTTTGTGTTGTCGAGTGACTCAGACGCCCCAATGATAGCTCGCTTGACGAACGAATCCCTTGATTTCGATCGTGCCGTCAGCCTGAATGTCCATCACTGAGTATCCGTTGCTTTCCGGGCCAGATCCCTCGACCATTGCCGCCATCGTGCAGTAATGAATTCCGCCGATCTCATTCAGATCGTTCTGGTGGCTGTGGCCTTGAAAAACCGCTTTCACGTTGCCGGACTCTTCAAGTGCTTTCCTGACATCGACGCAGTTCTTGACCCCGTGGTGGTTGCTGACATCGAGCCGCTGATGAGCAAAGACCACTGTCGGTTTGGAGTTCGATTTCAGGTCGCCACGCAACCACTCCATTTCCTCCGCCGAAACGTTCGGGTCGGTCCATTGGAAGTTTCTTCGTTGATAGGGTTCGCCGTCGCTTCGGAAACAGGAATCCAACACGATGAAGTGAATCCCTTCGCGGTCGAAAGAGTAGTAGGAACGTTCTTGACCAACGCCGCCAAGAAACTCTTCTTTCGTCAGCGTGTCGACGCAGTGATTGCCGAGCACATAGTGTCGATCATCGCAAATCGCTGAGAACTGCTTGTTGATGGTCTTCAGATAACCTTGCTCAACATCGACAGAATCCGCCGCGTCAATCAGGTCGCCCAACTCGACGACAAAGTCCGGGCGATCGGCGGCGAATTGCTGACTGGCCGCCTGCAATTTGTCCAGCGTCTCACGATAGTGACGCGAGCCAGCGGGCGATTTGTCGGCGTAGTGTAAGTCGGTGATCAGACCAACGCGAACTGACTTGGCATGTTCGCTGGCTGTTTCATCTGAGAACAGTTGGTGCTTGGTAAGTGCAGCTCCGGCCAATACCAGCGTTCCGTTTCGTAAGAGTGCTCGTCTTCCCACCAACTTCTGCATCAAATCGTTGTTCGGTTGGCTAGTCGTCGTGGGGTGATTTGAAACGCTATTCATGGCCGGCAATTGCTCGTCGAAAGTCGTGATTGGGACTGCTGCGACAATCTACTGATTTTGCGCTTCCGCGAAAGTGAATCTCTGGTCATCCGAAAGAAACTATTCGTTCCTTGTGGAAAACGACCAACGAACCGCTAAGAAACGAAGTGGATTCGATGAAGCGATCCCTCGGCCAGCTGATTGCTTGGATCCGTCAGCACTACTCGTCAAGAACATCCTCAGGATTGATGGGCTCTTCACGGCCTTGGTGCACGTAAACCTCTCCACCCGACTGAGTCACTTCGTTGATTGTCAATTGCCCGGTCCGTCCCCCCGGAACCTCCGCGTCTGCGAAAACTCGATTCACGAATTCGCGGACACTTGTCCACACACGACCGAGCGTGCTTTTGGTCGTCTGCTCCGTTGCTTCATCCAGATAGCGTGTGTTGGTGTCCCGCACATTCTGGCTCAATGACTCCTGAATGATGTCAGTTTGCTCGACAGAACGATAACGCCCAAAATCGACCTGGCCATCAATGTCGCTGACATCAATGGTTCTCCCGTCCACGTTCACGATATCTCGGAATTGATTGTTTGCGTTGGCAAGCAAGATGTCAGCAGGTAAGCCGACGCTTCGAGCGGTGAATGATGCTTCGCCTACTGATTCGATCGTCGTGGAAGCGTCTTGCAAGATCGCACCACCACTCGTCACGACGTCCAATTCTCCGCCAGCCAACAGCTGCCCAAGGTTCAGGTCGCCCGAGTTATCGGTGATGCGGATGTCACGACCCGTTGCCTGAACAATCCCTTGGAAGTCATTGGCAACATTATCAAGGATGACATCAGCAGCAGTTCCCGCGGATTCAGCCACAACGTTGGTCAGCCCACCGGCTTCGATACGCCCGCCAGCGATTTGCGAAATTACCCCGCCAAACGATTGAGCAATGAAGTCAACGATGGACTGAACGTTACCCAACTCCAATCCACCAACTCCGTCTTGCAGTGTCACGGCGAGTGCATTGACGCTGACGCTTCCTCGGAAGTCGTTGCCGGCTTCATCGAGCGTCACCAATGCGTTAGCGTCGAGTGTGGTCGCACCGTCGACAATCAAGGCTGATCCTGCCAGTTGTTCAATGCCTCCATTGTTCGCAATGATATCCAATCCGTTGGAAGCACTCAGAGCTCCAACGTGAACGTTGCCCGTCGTCGAGGTCAAATCAACATGGTTCCCGCTCAGATTATGGATGTTGAGGTCGCCGGTCGTTTGGGTGACGTCGACGTTCCCCACTGCGTCAATCACGCTCCCGATTGTTTGAGTGAAATCACGGAGGACTGACAGCGTACCTCCCAGATTGAGCGTTCCGCCCTGTTGATCCAGGATGTCCGTTGCTAGATTGCCGTCGAGTTGAAGTTGCCCTCCTGTTTGAGCGAGTTGTTCTAACTCCGCATTTTCACGAATCCGTAAGGTACCCGAGTTGACCAACAGGTTGTCTCCGGTGATGGAATCAACATCAACGGGGCCGCCGACCGAGTTGTCAAACGTGGGCGAGACGCCTGCCGGAAGGATGACATTGGCAACGTTGTTCAGATCAGGGATCGCTCCCCCCGCCCAGTTGTTCGGGTCGCTCCAATCACCCGCGGTGCCGCCAACCCACTGGACGCTGTCCAACCGTTCAATCGTGGCTCCAGAGTTCGCGTTGTAGGTGAGGTTGTAGTTTGCTCCACTATTTCCATCGAGAATCGTTGCGTTGGAAATAGCGAGAGTCTTTCCAGTACCGACGTTTTTATTATTAAAGTCCAACGTCACCCAATCAACAAAGTCTCCCGCAACACCGAGTTGTCCGGACAACGCGGACAGTTGATCTTGCGTCGGTGTCAACGACGTGTTTCCGTCATAGGTCTTCGTTCCCGCCGGTGCAGTCAACGAGATATTTTTGGCAGTGATGATTCCATCGGTACCCGACAGCGAACTGCCGCTGGCCAGGAAGTAGTTGCTGGCGTCATCACCCGACAAAGTCAGCCCATCAATCGTATAGGACAATCCGGTGCCCGCATTCTTTGTCAAGTATTCGCCAATTCCGCTGAGTGAGAGCGAATCGCCCGATACGTTGCCGGTCAAACTCATTCCACTGAGGTCGAACGCAACCGTGCCGTCGTAGACTTTGCTGGCGTTCGACAAGGTGGTGTTTAACGGGGCCGCGGCGACCGAGTGGCTGCCCATCACACTGATCTGATCAGAAAAGTTAGCACTGGTTTCGCTAACACTCGAAGCGATCAGGTCGTAGCTACCAACCGTCAACGCCCCACCTGCTCCAAAGGAAGCTGTGCCAGCTGCGATCGTCAATTCGGCGGTCCCGCCTGCTCCATCATCGAACGTGTAGGTGTTTCCGTTCTGGTTGGGAGCTGCTAAGTCATGAATGACGTTGCCCCCGTCCATGTACTGGGCCGAGAGGAAACTGAAATTGTCTGAGTCGCCGTAGACCGACTCGCTGTTTCCAAACCGAACGAGCAATTCTTCCGCTGGAACGATCTTAAAATCACCTGCCTCGTAGCTGATGTCGTAGTTGCCAGACGCGTATCCGCTTGGGGTGAGCACACCTGAATAGTCACCTGCGGATTCGTCCACGCCAACGCCGGTGCGAGAAACCGCCAAGGATCCACTCAGATCCGATGCCGTTTCACCCCCGACAAAACCAATGATATTGACACCCGCGAAGGTAGCCGAATCGGCATTGCCAACGAACTTGGCGTCATGATTTGCCCGAACGGTCAATGGTGCAGCGGAGATACTGCCGGTCAAGCCAACGGGTGATTGCAATTCGTAGTTGTTCGAATCAAGGCCTTGCAGATGAAGACCGCTGACACCGATTGCAATATCGGCCCCTGCGTCTTTGGAGGCGTAGTTTCCGATCGCAGTTCCACTGAGTGTCACATCATCGCCCGTCAGCGTTGTGACGGCCGCGGAGCCATTGAGTATTGCCAGTGTCGTGGCATCATACGTTTTGTCTGATCCCGTCAGCCCCGTCAGGAGAACGGACAATGGAGTGATATTGGCGGTCGCACTGGCCTGATCGGTGATCAGGTAGTTGCCAACATCCGTGCCTCCATAGATCGTGTCGGTCAACAGGACGGACTTTCCGGTGCCAACGTGTTTATTGACAAAGTTGCCGATCGTTCCGCTCGCGGTCAGATTGTCACCGGCAATCATGCCATCAAACGAGAGACCACTGGTGTCGACGGCCGTGTCCGTCTCACTGTCGTAGACTCTGTTGGCGGCGGTGATTCCGGAAACACTGATCGCCAGTGGCGTGATGCTGGCTGTCGTGAACGCTTGGTCAACAAAGCTGTAGTTGCCAACGTCAACTCCACCATAGTTGACTCCCGAGATAGCGACCTGCTTGGCTGTTCCAGCATTTTTGTCGGCGAAGGATCCTGCTGCCGAAGCAATGCTGAGGTCGTCACCGCCGATCATTCCAGCAAACGCCGCCCCCGAAACATCCAGCACAGCCGATGTGGCCCCATCGTAGATCTTGTCAGCAGCGGCGATCCCGCTAACCGTCAAGCCTTTCTGACTGATCGTCGCCAACGCCGATGCTTGATCGGTGATCGCGTAGTTTCCGACGTCAACTCCGTTGTAGCTGCTGCCCGTCAAGTTCACTGTCTTGTTTGCGGCAGCATTCTTGTCGGTGAAAGTGCCGGTGACTGATGCAATGCTCAAGTCATCTCCGCCAACCAAACCGGTGAAGCTGATCCCCGAGGTATCCAACGTTGCGTTGGTCGTCCCGTCATAGACTTTGTCGCCGGCGGTGATTCCACTGACCGACAACGCTTTCGCGGTGATGTCAGCTGCTGCAGTTGCTTGATCAGTGATCGCGTAGTTGCCTACGTCCGAGCCGCCGTAAGTCGTCCCTGAGAGGGCGACGGACTTCGCTGTGCCAGCGTTTTTGTCAGCGAAAGTGCCAACCGTTCCCGAGCCGGTGAGATCATCGCCACCGACCAGACCATTGAATGTCAAACCACTCAGGTCGACAGTTCCGTTTGTTGTTCCGTCGTAGACCTTGTCACCGACTGCGATGCCACTAACCGTGATCGCCTTGGCTGTGATGTCAGCAATTGCGTTGGATTGGTCCGTGATCGCATAGTTGCCGGCGTCCGCTCCACCGAAGGTTGTTCCGGTGATGTTGACTGTTTTGTCCGTGCCGACATTCTTGTTCGTGAATGCACCGCTTGTTCCGGATGTGGTGATTTCATCGCCGGAGATCAATCCAAAGAGAGTCAGGCCGCTGAGGTCCAACGCTGCGTTCGTTGTTCCATCGTAAACCTTGTCAGCAGCGGCGATCCCGCTAACCGTCAAGGCCTTCTGACTGATCGTCGCCAATGCGGACGCCTGATCGGTGATCGCGTAGTTTCCGACGTCAACTCCGTTGTAGCTGCTGCCCGTCAGGTTCACAGTCTTGTTTGCGGCGGCGTTCTTGTCGGTGAACGTGCCTGTGACCGTGGCAATGCTCAGTTCATCTCCGCCAACCAAACCGGTGAAGGTGATCCCCGAGGTATCCAACGTTGCGTTGGTCGTCCCGTCATAGACTTTGTCGCCGGCGGTGATTCCACTGATCGTCAACGCTTTCGCGGTGATGTCAGCTGCTGCAGTTGCTTGATCAGTGATGGCGTAGTTACCTACGTCCGAACCGCCGTAAGTCGTTCCCGAGAGTGCGACGGACTTCGCTGTGCCAACGTTTTTGTCAGCGAATGTACCAACTGTTCCCGATCCGGTGAGATCATCGCCACCGACCAGACCATTGAATGTCAAACCACTCAGGTCGACAGTTCCGGTTGTTGTTCCGTCGTAGACCTTGTCACCGACTGCGATGCCACTAACCGTGATCGCCTTGGCTGTGATGTCTGCAATTGCGTTGGATTGGTCCGTGATCGCATAGTTGCCGGCGTCCGCTCCACCGAAGGTTGTTCCGGTGATGTTGACTGTTTTGTCCGTGCCGACATTCTTGTTCGTGAATGCACCGCTTGTTCCCGATGTGGTGATTTCATCGCCGGAAATCAATCCAAAGAGAGTCAGGCCGCTGAGGTCCAACGCTGCGTTCGTTGTTCCATCGTAAACCTTATCAGCAGCGGAAATTCCGCTGACCGTCAAGGCTTTTTGACTGATCGTCGCCAACGCCGAGGCTTGATCGGTGATCTCGTAGTTTCCGACGTCAACTCCGTTGTAGCTGCTGCCGGTCAAGTTCACTGTCTTGTTTGCGGCGGCATTCTTGTCGGTGAAAGTGCCTGTGACTGAGGCAATGCTCAAGTCATCTCCGCCTACCAAACCGGTGAAGCCGATCCCCGAGGTATCCAACGTTGCGTTGGTCGTCCCGTCATAGACTTTGTCGCCGGCGGTGATTCCACTGACCGACAACGCTTTCGCGGTGATGTCAGCGGTCGAGGCTACTTGATCTGTGATGGCGTAGTTACCTACGTCCGAACCGCCGTAAGTCGTTCCCGAGAGTGCGACGGACTTCGCTGTGCCAACGTTTTTGTCAGCGAAAGTTCCAACCGTTCCCGATCCGGTGAGATCATCGCCACCAACCAGACCATTGAATGTCAAACCACTCAGGTCGACAGTTCCGTTTGTTGTTCCGTCGTAGATCTTGTCACCGACCGCGATGCCACTGACCGTGATCGCCTTGGCTGTGATGTCAGCAATCGCGTTGGATTGGTCCGTGATCGCATAGTTGCCAACGTCCGAACCGCCGAAGGTTGTTCCGGAGAGAGTCACGGTCTTGTTGGTCCCAGCGTGTTTGTCCGCAAAGGTGCCGGTCGTCCCGGATGCAGTCAGATCGTCTCCGGAAATCAGCCCATTGAAAGTGATGCCATTCAAGTCAATGATCGCCGACGTGGTTCCATCATAGACCTTGTCGCCCGATGAGATCCCATTGACGGTCAAACTGCGTGCCGTGATGTCCGCGGAACTGGTGTTCTGATCCGAGATTGCATAGTTGCCGACGTCTGCTCCGCCGTAGACAGCGTCTGTGAGAGTAACCGTTTTGCTTGTTCCAACGTTCTTGTCATTGAACGTTCCGGTGATGCTTGTTACTGAGAGATCGTCTCCGACGACCATTCCATTGAAAACTGCTCCCGCCAGCGGCGTGGTGGCGACGGTTGTGCCGTCGTAGACTTTGTCCGACGATGCCAGCCCGCTCACGCTAATCAATTTTGCAGTGATGTCACCTGTTGTGTTGGCAGTGCTGACACCGCCGAGCGAATAGTTCGTAGCATCAGTTCCGGATAGGGCTAGCCCATTCACCGTGACTGTTTTATTGGTTCCGACATTTTTGTCGCTGAATGAGGCTCCCGTATTGCTCATCGTTACAAGATCCCCGAGCTCAATCCCAGTGAGCACTCCGCTGGCTGCAAGAGCGGAATCCGTCGTGCCGTCATAGACCTTCGTGGATGCGGCGAAGCCACTTGGAGTCAGCAACTTTTGATCCACAGTGATTGCGTCAAGATCGTCGACGACGTTGTATCCGAGTGCAGTGAGCGACGCATCTGTTACGTCATAGCTGCCCGCCTCTAGCTTGCTGGCACCGGAATAGGTCGGTGAAACAATAGCGAGCGTTCCAATTGCGTCGCCGTTTACCAAGCCGGTAGCCGAACCAGTTGGCGTCGGAGCATCGACGCCGTAGGTCGTTGTTGCGTCATTGGCGACGATCGTCGCCGTGGGTTGCTCACGGTAGATCGCCTGCATCCCCGCCGTCAGCGGAGTGCTAAAGTTGGATGCGGATTCATCGCTGTTGTACCGAAAATCACCTGTACCAGATCCGACGAGGCTGGTGAGTCCCGTGCTATCGTCAATGCTTCCGGTAAACAAACTGGCTTGTCCGGCAACTCCAGTTGTGATCGCAGGGGAACTGTTGATGATCAGGTTGCCTCCGGTTGCAGTCCCCGCGTCCGCATCTCGTCCGGCGTTCAAAACGATTGCTGACACCGTGGTGTTGGTCGTTGCAACATCCTGACTGACCGTTAAATCACCTGCGAGCGTCTCCACAGCGACAAGTCCCGAGGCTGTGATTCCATCCGCCAAGACGCTACCGATCTCGACTGCATTGCTGTCCACGTAGTGCAAGTCACCCACGCCGCTGGCGGCGATCGTTGCGACATCGTTCGTCAACTGATTCAATTCGAAATCACCGCCACCGGACAATTCAAGTTCACGTGAAAGCAGAGTTCCGGCGATGTTCTGAGTGACATCATTGGCGGCATGGAGATAGATCGCGTTGTCATTGGAGTTGACACCAGCATGTAAATTCAGGTCGCCACCGAATAAGCTAATATCACCTTGGATCGATAGACTGGACCCAATGGTGATGTTGGCTGTGTTGCCAAGTTTGCCAATGGTCAACCCTGCCAGCGATCCTCCAAATGTCGTTCCCGTTGTATCGAGTGCCGACGAGAAGCTCGTGTTAAGCGGTTCGAGGAAGACCGAACCTGTGCCAATATAGCTGGTCGAGGAAAGACTCAATTGGTCGGTTCGCAAACGTAACGAACCATCAACCGCTGTGGTTCCGGTGTAAGTGTTCAGCCCCGAAAGCACCAGTTCGCCACTGCCTTGTTTGACTAGGTTGCCCGATCCAGAGATCACGCCGGCGAGCGCCCCTGATGAGTTGTCGCCAAATGCGGTCAGTGTGCCGGCACCCAGGGTGATGTTCCCGAATCCACCGAACGAGGTCACGGTTTCATTGAATCCGGCAAGGTCCCAGGCGGCGCCCGAATCAATGGTGACCGCCACCGCGTCATGAATTGCACCACTTTGGTTTTGCGTCAATGTTCCGCCGGAAATCTGCAAAGCACCGGTGAACGAATTGGCCGCTTGCAGTGAGAGCGTTCCGCTGCCCTGTTTGATCAATCCCCCTTCTCCAGTGATGACACTTTGCCAGATTGAAGTTTCATCCAAATTCAGAATCAAAGATCGGGACGCGGCCAGCGACATCGACTGAGTGCTGAGATACCGCAACTGACCGGCGGCATCAATGTTGACATCACCATCCAGCACGCTCATCTCATGGTTTGCGCCCCAAAAGATAGAGTATTGGTCCGCTACGGTTGCCGCGTTTCCGGTCAACGACAAACCACCGAACGCTTGGAGACTGGTGTTGTTTGGCGAGACACCTCCATCGGCCAAGATTCCAAATCGGGTTGTCGTTCCACCCGTGTGCGTCACGCTACCCAGAACATCGATTTGGTTTCCAAACAGCTGGCTGGCATAAAGCAAAACGCCACTTGCATTGTCCGCTCCCGTGTAGGTGCTGATACCACGCAGAGTGATGTCGCCAGCGGTCCCGTCAAGAACACCTGCGATTCGAGTGTCTAGGATCGCGTTGTGCAGTGAAACACCTGAATGGAATCGACCGGAATCATCCACCAAAGCTTGCCCCGAAGCAAAGCCGTCTGGTGTTTGGTCAAAGTTTGAATCCAGACCACCAGCGATCTGCAAGTCTCCACCTTCGGTCGATATAGTCGCACCGGATTGAATGTCGATGTGGCCGACTCCGTCAGCATCACTGTCGGACCAATAGGTCACCTTCCCGCCATCGGTTTCAACATCAACGTTCGCGGATTGCACAATGGCTCCGGTCGATCGGGCGATGAAGTCGCCGCCGTTCGTGTTGACATTGTCTAGCAGCGTGACGTCACCGCCGACCATCTCAGCATCACCGTTGATTATCAAATCGCCATCTAAAGTGATGTTGGCCGTGTTGCCGTCCTTTCCAACTAACAAACCAGTCAGGTTTGTTGAGAGTGTCAATGTTTCTAGTGGCAAGGTGAATGGTGCCGCGAAGGACGTGTTCAGCGGTTCGATGGTCAATTCGCCAGTCGTGTCGATTGACACGGCCTGTGGAAGCGATAGCGAGTCGGTTCGCAATAGGATGTCGCCCGCGAGGTTCGCCGTCAGATCACTCGCAAGAGTCAGTGTGGTTCCTTCCAGGTGAATGTCTCCATCTGCCGACAGACCTGAGCTCGAAATGTTCAGATCCAAAGTGCTGGTCGCGACAAAGCCTGAATCGTAGGTCTGCGTGCCAGTTGTAATCAGCGAGTCACCGCTGATCGTTACTCCGGCACTGGTCACATCCAGCGAGGCGAGTGCCTTTCCAGCCCCGATTCCGCCCATCGTCACCAAACCGGTTGTCCCAGCGTCGATGGTGACAGCGGCGGGCGCCGAGTTCGTTTCTCGAACGTAGCCAAGAACGTCGTAGTCACCGGTTTGGGTCGCGGCAAAAGTGGTGCTGGAACTGAGGTCATTCCAAAGCCCCGAATTGCCGTAGAGTTGCCCGACTGATTCACCCGCAACGGAAGGACCTCCGTTGGGCTCGCCAGGACCAAAGTTCGCAAACGCTCCCGGTTCAGCGGAACCACCCCCAGCGTCAACTTCCGTCCAGAAGTGTTGGCCGGATTCCGGGCCGTCAGCCCATTTCCAATCCAGCGGCGTTGCGGTATCTCGGTACGCACCAATCCACGCACCCTGATATCCCGCTTCGATGCCAGCGATTGCGTTCTCCAATCGAGATGTGATCGTGACGAGGTAGCTTTCACCAAGCAGACTTCCGCCAGCGGTTCCATTCCTCGCGTCGGTACGAGCCCAATCCCAGGAGCCAGCCCCATCGGGGCCATCAACGAAGTCGTATTGGTTCCCCGAATTCAGCAGACCTGAAAAGTCGATGTCTCCGCCTTTCGAGTCGAAGGTGACTCCAGCAACGGACGCGTTGGCGATGATCGTTTCGCCTTGAATCGCGATGTCACCACCATCCGTGTCGAACGTCTGAGCCGCAGCATTGGTGATGTAGATATCGCCCCCGACTTGTACATTCACTCCATTCAGTTCCGCAACGTTTCCATTTCCGGTCGTGAAGTTCCCGCCTGCCGTGACGAGCGATTCTGCCCGAAAGATGTTGATACCATCACCGGAATCATCGGCGTCGGCCCACAACTGGACGTTTTGCGAACCTGCCACCGTGTCGATGTTTCCATCCAAAACGATGTGACGGTCTGCTTTCAAAGTTATGTCGGTGTTTGCACTACCAACGCGAGCGATCAAGCCTCCCAAGTTGATGTCATTTCCACCGGTGATCGTTAAATCACCACCCAGCGTGATTGCACCGTTGATGTTGACGTCAGCTGACGCATCCACCAACAAACTTCCAAGCGAACCAGCGGAACTCAGATCCAATGTCGCACCCGATTCGACCGTGATGTTACGACCGAACAACTCCAATCCACCGTCAATCGCCAGCGAATCGTAAAGCCGTATGTCTTGCGACAAACCCGCCTTCCCAAGAGACAGTCCGCCGAGCAAGTTGAGGTTCGAAATCACCAACCAATCAATGTCCGCGTTGACACCAGTGAAAGTGTTTGCACTCACACTTCCATCAAAGTCCAGTTGTGAACCAATATTGGCCCATATGTCGTTCGGGCAAATTCGCAAATGACCATACAAATCGACATTCAAAGTGCCTCCATCGAAGTCGTCGCCTATGAGCGTGATGTCACCAGCGCCGCCGTTCAACAAGCGGGTCCCGCTAAGTCCAATCCCATCGATGCCTGTATCGAAACCCAAACCAGCCCACAACAGGATGTCTCCACCACCGCTGTTGATGTCGCCAAATAGGTCCAACGCATTGTGGTTGAATCCGCTCGCACCAACCGAGGCTCCGTCACCCACGGTCAACCCATTCCAATCTTGACTGCCTCCGTCGCTACCACTTCCGCCAGCCCAGAAGTGTCCACCACCAGTCGTGATGTTTCCCAAAATGGACGTCCCACCGGATCCGGTGTTGTGATAGTCCGACCAAAGAATCGTATCCAGCAATGCGCCTCCGCTGCTGGTAATGCTTCCAACGACTTGAACGCGACCATCGGCCTGCGCGGTCAGGATCGAACGATCACCACCGGTTTTGTAGATATCACCCAACAACTGAATGGAATTGTTGGTCGCAAGATTGGATTTAAAGAGCAAATCGCCGGTTGAAGTGCTGGTCAGATCGTCGTTAAGAGTCAACTCACCCCCCAAGGCGGAAAAGCCACCAGCAAGCGTGAGAGGGTCATTGAATGTCAGGTTCGCGGTGTTGTTGATCTTGCCAAATACCATCGAACCGAAGGTTGCACCGAAGTTCCAGTCGTCGTCGAACACCATTGCTTTGGTGAAAGAAGAACCCACCGATTCAATCGTTAGTCCACCGAGACCTTGGATTGAGATCGAACCGTTGCCCGCGTTGGTGAAGTGTTGCGAAATCGAGTTGGCTTGGATCAGAATGTCGCCGCTGAACGGGTTGATACCGTCGTATCCGATCGTAATATCACCCGCCACGTTGTCGGCTGCGAAGCGAATTGCATTCTCATCGGCGGCGGCTTCTTGCGAATTGACGCCACGAAGAGTGATATCGCCGGTTTGCGATGTGACCAACAACGCTCCAGCCGAACCAGGTTGCAATTGCAATCCGGAAGAGTCACTTGTCGCGCCGTCACGGAAGGTCGCAGTGCCGTCCAACGTGATGTTTCCACCAACCGTCGCAATGTTGATCTCGTCGGATCCGTTGCTCGTCATCAGTGCCAAACCGTGTCGCCACCCAGAACCGGAGTTGTCGGCACCAATACCAATGATATCGATGTCGCCGTCTCCAGTTGTGATGCTGACATCACCACTGGCGGTCAACACGTTGTCGATCTCTCGCCCAATCCAAACACCTGATCCGTTGACAAATTCGCTCGTATTCGCGAGCTCACCAGTGATCGATATATCTCCGGTAGAACTGGTCAGCGACGAACCGCCTGCCAAGTGAACTCCCACCGCGTTGTCGACGTTGAGCCCAAGCTGATCTTCAACCAAACCATCCAACGTGATGGAACCGGAGCCGGTTGAAATGCTGGTGCCATTCAATTCGATCCCAAACACTTCGTCGAAGATTGACAAGGATCCTGACGAACCAGCGCGAATGAGAACGTTCCCGCCATCGGTATCGATGTCGGTGTTGAGGATCTCAGCTCCGTTTAGCAACCCCAACAGATCTCCAGCCATCGCTCGTCCAGATCCGATTGCGATGTCAGGCTCTCCGTCCGATGGTGTCCATGTCGTGGCTGATCCACCGGTGATTGCCAAGCCGCCACCGTTTGTGTGAATTGTCGTTCCGACAAGACCGCTACCGATTCGAACGGTTCCGGTGCCCGAATTGTCTTGGTCCGCCCAAAGCACCACATTCAGTTTGTTCGCATTCGAATTTTGCGTGGCATCAATGGTGACGCCCGCATCGAGAATGATGTTTTGGTGCGCCTTCAAGCTCAGCGTTGCATCGCCCGACATCGCACCAGTGATCAAATCACTGGTCAGCGTGATGTCGCCCAATTCCAGATCACTGCCCAAGCCGCCTAGTAACGGCAGATCGACGGTTGTATCCACCGTGACATTTGTTCCGGAGTCCAACGCCCCAACCAAAGTGACCGAAGCGGCAAGGTCGATGATGAAGTTGTACGGATCAATCAGCCAATCGCCGCCCTCACCATTGGGAGCCCCCGCGTCGACACGAACTCCGGTCGTGTCGACTTGTGCCCCTGACGTTTCAATCTGCCCGCCACTGCCTGACAACTGTCCGGCTCGAGCGATCAAGTTTCCAAACGCCCGAGTCACAGAATCCTTGTTGAATACATCAGACCAAAGAACGATCGTTCCGCCGTCACCATCCTCGGTTGCCGATGCATCAATCGTTGCTCCCGTCTCCATCGCGACGGATGTCGCCTGCGTCATCGTCCCGGAACCCTGCCATTCACCGCCGACCAGAACGGTGCCGCCGCCATGTGATCCGGTGGCATCGACTACAGAGTTCTCCTGCAACGTGATTCGGTCCGCCTCCAGATGCACCTTTCCACCTTGCTCGCCACTTGCGAGTTGGCTTTCAATGGTTCCATCGTGCAGAATCTCACCACCGGGATTGACCAAGTACACTTCCCCGCCAACCGAAGCTGCACCCGTGGCTCGAATGGTCCCCGTATTCTGAATCAATCCGGCCGCAGGGCTGATGCCGCTTGCGAGAGTGTCCATTGACGCTTGGACATAGGTGACTCCGTTGTCCAAGGTCACCGTTCCACCAGCCGAAAGCGTGATGTTGCCGCCATCCGATGCGATCATTCCATCATTCGCGATTTCGTTCGCAATCAGATGTGCTCCACCGGAACCAGTTTGAATGGAACCTTCGTTGACGATGGATGCATCGCTTCCGTCGTTGGTGAATACAAGCGGTCCACCATTCAAGAAGGATTCATTCGTCACGTCGAACGTTGACGCCGTGAATCCGTTGGTGTTCACCATTCCAGACGAATTGACCATGATGCCTGAAGGATTCACCAGCATCACATTGCCATTCGAATGAATCGCACCTGCGATGGTCGACGGCATGTCAGGTGTCGTCACTCGATTCAAAATCGCAGCACTGGAATTGGGCAGATTGAAATTGGCAACGTTGCCAGCACCGACGTTGAATGAATCCCAATTCACGATGGTGCGAGATGAGGTTGCATTGACATCCATCATTCCCGCGGCCTGGGAGATCGCGGCTTGACCGGCCACGACATTGGCTCCAGTAGGCAACGCGGGTGCCTGAGCAACGATGCTGCTACCATGCCCGGCTACGAGCCCTAAGATTGCCAGTCGCAGTGCGTTGCGGCGTGAACGTGCGGATGTTATTCGGCGGCGCGCAGCCTTCTTCCCAAGAATCATTCTTTTGCCCCAAGTTAGTTCCACCGAAGAAATCTCTGCTCGATGCCCTTGAGCAATTTCTTCGATGGCAGTTTCGTGCCCTTCATTTGGTGCCCGACGCAGCCTCTGCAGCGGGAACCAACCTAGAGAATTTTCGCCGTTTTTTGGTGACTTGCTCAATTTGATAAGCTATGAACCGCAGGAAAACGTTGCCTAACAGGTACTTTGTCCAGCCTGATGCGGTTGCGCGGTCTCTCCTTCGACCGACCGGGGCCCGAACAATCCATACAAACGGATCAATAGCTAGAACACGATCTTGATTTGCAGCGAGCAGCTGTTTCCGAAAGAGAAGGTTGATCCGGTCCTTTCGGTTAATGCGATATCCCTGAAAGAAGGGGAAGTGAGTCGTGGGGGTACACGACTCATAGAACGGGCTATACAAGGAAGTTGCGTTGTGGGGCAAACACAGCATTCCGTGTCGATCGATCGGCGCGCAGTCATTCGGGCAGTTTTCACCGTTAGCATGGTGTTATTTGGTGGCGTTCAATCGTCCGCTCAAAACTACGAACGGTACGCACCGCGTGCAGCAACCGAAGCGGACAATCTGCTTCGGCAGACACCGCCGGCCGAACTGCCAGAGCAAGACGAGCCGGATGTCAAAGGTGATGACCGCGTCCTAGTCCAATCCTGGGATGCGGTCCGGTTCGTCAACTCAGCCGACAAGATCATCAAAGACAAGTCCATCGATTCGCTCGAAGGCATTCACTACGACTTCGATGTCTGTCGATCGGTGTTGTACGGCGAGGGGACTCGCCAAATTGTTCAACGCTATCTCGGCGGCACGATCACACTTCGTAAGCTGAACTTGCTTGCCAAAGACCTCATCCTGCACTATCGCGAATGCAAGTTCCCGATTGTTGATGTGCAAATCCCTGAGCAACGCATCACCGGCGGCACCGTCCATTTGGTAGTCATCGAATCCAGGGTTGGTGACATCAGGATCCAACCCGGTTGCTATTTCGATCGCGAGGAACTCTCCCGATGGATTGAATGCACACGCATTGGCGATCGCATCTATGAGCCGCCGATTGAAAATGACTTGTTGTGGCTCAACCAAAATCCGTTTCGACGTGTCACGGTCGATTTCGACAAAGGGACTCAGCCTGGAACAACCGACGTCATTTTCGAAAGTCATGATGTTCGACCAATCCGCGGATACGTCGGAGCAGATGACACTGGTGTGGAAACGCTGAACTACGGACGGCTCTACACTGGCTTCACCATGGGCAACATGTTCGGCAAAGGCGGCATCTTAGGCTACCAATACACATCCGACCAAGAGTTCCGATACTTGCACGCTCACTCGTTGAGCTACTCTCAACCCATCAGTCGCAGATGGTCCGCGAACACTTTCGGTAGCTTGGCAAATGTTTCGCCAAAGTTGGGCGGTGGCCTCAATCAAGACGGCCAGAGCTGGCAGTTGGGAGGCGGGATCACTCGGCACCTGATTCGAACTCGAAAAGACATCGCCAATCTTCAACTCGGGTTCGACTTCAAGAGCACGGACAATAACTTAGAATTCGCTGGTTCCACAGTCTCTGACTCAGCCGCTGATTTGTTCCAAATCAGCCTGAAGTTCGATCGTATCGTCCGGGGTGAACAACCTGAGGAGTACGCGGTTCTCAGATTGGAGAGCTTTTTTGGTCCCGGCGGAGGAATGTCCGGACCTCACTCCTCAGAAGCGTTCAACACGATCCGTCCGGGCACCTCACCCGACTACGCCTACGGGCGGTTGCGTCTAGAAGAATCTCGTTTTGTGGGACGCAACTACCAATTACTCAGTCGATTGACCGGCCAGGTAGCATCGGAGCGATTGCTATTTAGCGAGATGCTTGGCATCGGTGGCTATGACTCGCTGCGTGGTTTTGATCAACGTGAGTTCAATGCCGATCATGGGTGGATCGCGAACTTCGAGTTCGGTCCGCGTACGAAACGCTGGGGATGCGAACGACAACCACGGATTCTGAGAACGTACGCATTCGCCGACCTGGCCAACGGCTACTTGGTCGATCCAATCGCTGGTGAAAACGCTTACGAATTTGCAATGAGCACCGGCGTTGGAGCACGCTTCCAAATCAGCGACGTCCTGATCGCTCGAGGAGACTACGGCGTTGGATTGGTCGACCTCGACAGTTCAGGCCGCTCCAACCGATTCCATTTCGGCGTGACCTGGGTTCCCGGCCCTCGTCCCTGATTGCAACCTCGACCGACGTTTCAGTCGGCTGATACAGACGTCTCAGCCGGTTGTGCGAGGGTCAATCCCGGCGGCGTACTCGGCATCTCGATGCGTTCATCGGACACATCAAGACGGTACATCAATTGGTTGTAGTTGTACCGGGGAACGGGAACCGTCGTTCCCGAGAATGTATTGACGAACGTTCCTTCAAAGAAAATCGTTCGTCCGCCATCCCGCATCAACTCGGGATGTTGCTTGGGATTGTAGAAGTCCATGTTCTGTCCTGGTCTGGCATGAGTCGCCACCTTCCGGCAATGAACCCACGGACCTTCGGGTGCATTCGCCGTCGCAAACCAGACCTCACCCAAGAAGCTATCACCGCCTTGCTCGCAGAAGAGCATCGTCCAACGCTTCAAGAAAGGATTCCAGGCAACCGACCCATTCGCCACACGAACCGGATTGTTTGAGGCGACGTCTCGCAATGCAAACAGTGCTTCTTCCGGTTCGAGCAATCCTTCGCGAATCAGCGTATCGATCTGCTTTTGCGAGATTGGTTGCTGTCCTCGTTTCCAACTGAAGCGAATCCTCCCACCTTCATCACGTTCGATCGAACCATCGGCAGCGTAGCAAGTCAAACCTTCGTATTCGCTCGGATTTGTCACCGATTCAAAATCAGCGTGCACGCGAACAGTTGGTGGAGCGCCAATGTAAAAGTATTCCGTCCCATTGGCTGTCACTCGTATCGGATGATCTCGAGGGTACAGGCGTGACTCAGTGGGTAGCGGCAAACGACGGTGTTCGACGAAGACATCTTCGGCATCGTCGTAGACCATCAATCCGGTCTGAGCGACTGAGAAATCCTTGCGAGCGGCCACGTAGCGAGCAACCAGCCGCTCCCGTTGGTTGCCGTCACGCACGACCATCAAACCATCGACCCAAATTGGATGGCTGCCATCTTGTTCCACACGAGCCATTGGGTGAACGAATCCGCCAGGCTGACGCAGAAAGTAGGTGAAAGGGATGCCAATGTTCGCATCCAAGTCAGACGGCAATGGCGACGTCGCACCCGTCATGCTGTAATTGCCCAAGGCAAACTTCACTTGGTTCGTGTCCTGCCAGAACCAACGCATTTTGCCGTTATAGATCACGGTCTGGACCGAGTCAGATCCCGCCACTTGCCCGTTGAGCAACGGAACATCCAGGGGCGGCGCTTTGCCAAGCAACATAGTATCTCGGTAGATACCGACTCCGGTTTGTCGGTACAACCGCTCCGCGACATTTGTCCGTTGGAGTTCCACGACGGATTCGCTGCCGGGTGTGGTTGTTAGTGCGACGCCGCTTGTCCCATACGGACCAACCGGACTTTCGTATCCCCAACTGCTGACATCAAACCAAACCTGCTGGCTCATCAAACCAGGTTCACGATACGCGACATAACCGTTGCTATCGGTGAAATATCGAGTCTGGTCCGTCGTTCGCAGTTCGACCAACGGGATGCCGCGACCGGTTTCGCGATCCACAACACGAATGGCGAAATACTTTTCCGGTTCCGCCTGAGCGTTCTGAATCGAGATCAGGCTGAAAAGAACCCACGTCCCGGTGCCCATCATTGCGGCGAAATGGCGAGGCGACGTGAACATCAACTAAAGCTCGGTGACGAACGATTTGAGCTTCTGCAGACGGTCTTCGTTGATGCAGTAACACACCTTCGGGCCATCCACCTCGCCCTGGATCAATCCAGACTCTTTCAGGATCTTTAAATGCTGTGAGACGGTCGACTGTGCAAGTGGCAACTGATTCACAATCTCGCCGCACATACACGCTTCTCGACCGATCAGAAACCGAACGATCTGCACGCGAGCCGGATGAGCGATCGCCCATGCGAGCTTGGCGAAATCCTCCGCCGTGGGATCGCTTTTCAGCTTCACCGGAGTTGAATCGCAGGATTTCTTCTTCGTTGTCTTTGCCAAACCGTTGCCTCACTGTTCTTTATCGTTGATCTGCGATCGATGCTAGCTGGAGCAGCCGCAGCGGTCAACGGTTTGGAGGGCACAAATTGCGTTCAAGCCAAGCTTTCGAGAAAATTCCAACGTGCTTGCTGGATAGAAATGACTACGGAAGATATGGCCAATAGGTGAGCTTTCCATTGTGGTGAGCGACGAATCGAACGTCGCCATCTTGCGAAACCACCACGGCAATCGACTGGTTCAGCCCATTGACCAACCGGTAGGCAGAGCGATGTCGCGTGCCGGCCGAATCGGCTCGTTCAGCAACGGTCTGGTGCCCCTCGATGTCAGTCGCTCGATGAATCGTTTGGACTGGCGTGTCACCAAGGATCTCTCCGCCGAATCCGATCAATCGAAAGCTATGGTCAAGAATCAAAGCTCCATCAACCGTCATCATGTCCGCCAGAAAGTGGCTGAAGTCGATCAACTGATCGTCAAAGCGTCGCAACTCCGCATCGCGGAATTGCTGGTAGTCGCTCCAAGTCAAAATGGCCAGCTGCCGCGTTTTCGCGACCTCCAAAGCTCTTGCCATCAGTCGCACCATCATGCCGTGGTAGAGCAGCGTCGAATCATCGGACTGAAACTGTACGCGAAAACGCAACCATTGCTCGCACGTTCCATCTTCGTGTGCCCCGTTTGGCAGCACGACCATCAATCCGCCGTGCCGTCGATTGCGGACCAATCGAAGCACCCGCCGAACAACACTTTGAGCCAAATCTCGTACAAACGATTCGCAAACCTTGGTGGTGACAGAGTTGTTGACATGGTCCTCCGGAAGCCGACTGAGCATCGCCTCCCGTACGCTTGAGAATCGGCCCGAGATCCATGTCGATCGAAACGGATCAAATCCATCGATCAACAACTGGCCTTGGTTGGTCTCGAGAACTCGCATGTACCCCGAGGATGCAACCAAGTGCCCAGGCCGGATCGCTTGGACAACCAAATTGGGAGGCAGCGAAACACCGTCAAAACGACTGCCTTCAACTCGGTTGACCCATTCGGTTCCGGTCACCACCAAGCCCCAAATCACCAACACGCCCGACTCATCCGTCGTGACGGCGAGCGCGGCACGATAGAAGTCCGCCGCAGCATACAGCTTTCTTAAATTGTGCGGGCTTAGGATCGCTGGTTCCGCAAATGACAACACATGAGGCTGAGGTTCCTGGATCGCCATGCCTCGCAATTGCGTGGGGCTCGCGTAAATCACGCGACAACGAACCGGCGTGTCTTCCTCCCGCAACAAGCTTGCTTGATAGCAAACATCCAACAAAGAAACCATGGACGCTGTCGACGGAAGCAACTCCAACGGGAACCCACGGGATTCCCATTGTTTCGCTAGCACCGCCGCCATTTCGGCGGGGTAAGAAGAGAACTGATCCATGCTTTTCGCGGTCCCCGACAAGACATTTTCAACTGAATGGCATCCATGCTGCTGCGTGCCTTCGTTGACAATGTCCAGATCGACCGAGCTTCCACCGTCAACACGCAGCAAAAGACTGCATCAAACGGAATGGAAAAGTCAGGCCAGTCGCAGCAGGCAGCTTCGTTCGAGGGGGCACAAACGCAGCGATTTGTCACAAGCAATCGCTGGGGCGTCGACTTTCAAGGAAGACAGCGATTTACTCGCAACTCGAAATCGTGCAGGTAGTCTTCCCGCCAACGATTGACCGTTTTCGCACCGCGATGAGGCCCCTCCGAGGCCCCCATGGCTGGGTCGTCCGTCCACCAATTCGGTAAGTCCGCGGATGGTTGATTGGCGAGCTTTGGTGACGGGTTCGCAACCGTGATTGATCCGCGTTGACCGTCCAGCACTGTTGAGTCGCTCTCGATTCGAAAGTCGTATCGATTGGCGGCCTTGGGACAAAACCGAAATCGAACCATCGAGTCATCACCAAGGTGACCTTCCAAACGCTGGTTCTCAACCACCAAGACTGCCCTCGATGGACGATCGCTTGAATCGATCGCTAGCCCCAACTCCAAAACGCCAAAGATCTCCATTCGATCTTCTTCGACTGGCATACGGTCAAGACGAAGCATCGGTCGTTCCCAGGCTCGGACAAAGCGTCCACCCCAACTGGGCCTGGATGGATCAGAAGGATTTCCGTGCAACAACCAAGCGACCGTGGGTGTGTCACCCATTTTGATGTCGGCCATTTGACGCACAAAGAATTCACCGAGCTTTCCTCGGCCTTCGATTTTCGATGCGACGAAGCCTTTGTTGCTCCAGTCACCCGATTGATTCCCGCCGACAAACCAACCTCGGTAAGTCGAGTTCGATTCGATCATCCACAATTGCGGATGGTTGGCAACAATGTACTGGTACGCGTCGGCCGACCACTTCTTATTGGGGCCACCAATCCAGTGCACACGCAACTTCGGCAAGATGTCGGGCGAGTCATGCAGTGCCTGAGCCAGATCTTCCAAACCGCCCCATACCAACACATGCAGCGGACGCGAATCCTCGCGATTTGCACACTTGATGATCCAGCGAGACCCTTCGGTTGACTTCCGGAAACCCGCGTACGGAGCCCGCTCGATTTCACCTTGCTTGGTGATTCCGCGGAGTTGATCTGCCGTCGGATAGCCATCGGAATGCTTCCGCAGATTTCGATAGTCCGCTTCATAGCAATCGATCACTCGCAGGAGATCGCTCTTTCGCCCATCACCAAAAGGCGAAGCAATGAGACCTTCGATGTCCAGCACATCCGCATACAACAACAAGTGCACCATCGACTGAAAGTCATCCGGGTCCGTCCCGCCAATATCAGTCGAAACGATGACTCGATGCCGCTCGCCGACGTCTGACACCAAAGCATCTTGCGCCGCTACAGGCCGACTAACACCGGCCAGGACACACAAAGCAAGCAGACATCTCACCAAACGGTTGGTCATTTCACAACATCCACGATCACACGAGCGTAGCGGGTCAGCCGAGGCGAACCATGATCCGTGACCGCCACGATGAAATGCATGGTACCAGTGCCCGGCGGCATCACTGTTCGCGTCGGAACGGTGAACGAAGCTGTCTCGTTGTCAAAGCCATTGATTGCGACTGGACGAGCATTCGTGCTACTCGAGCAAAGAAAGCTTCCCGCTTCTGGGTAGTAGAACCATTCATACGACAGAAGATCACCATCCGGATCGCTGGATCCCTTCGCACTCAATTCAACGACGTCGCCCTTCTTCGCGGTCAGACGATTCGCGTGCGCCAAATTCACGACCGGAGGATGATTTGCATCTTCCACGGATTTGATCGTCCAGTCCATTCGTGCGGCGAAATCGTTTTGGTAAGCCTCTCGCCATCTCCAGATCGTTTCGTGGTTGCCGCGATGCCAACGGCCGTCCATTCCCAACACTTCGTCCTCGGCGTTGGACCAGAACGGACGAGTCTCGGCCTGCAAAAACCACTTCTGCATTCGCGGTGTGTACAACTCGTAGCGTCCGCCCCATCCACCCCAATCCGGGTGTTCCGATTCGTTCAAACCATTGTCGATCAGATTCAAAAAGGACGGCGTGTCACCCTCCATCAAGTATTCCCAATGCGGGTACTCCTCGCCGAGTGGCCCTTTGCGACGAATGTTCTTGTCGAGCCATTCGTTGGTCACCAACGAGAAATCCGCTCCGTCACAACGGGCGTGAAAGTAGTCACCGCTGATCCCACTCCAAGTCGCATGCTGATAGGCGCCTCCCGGATAGAACCCTGGGCTGGCCACATAGAATAGATCCGGGAACTGCTCGCGGATCCAGGGACCGCTGTCGTCCTGGTCCGAGATTGTATAAACGCGAATTTTCTGGATGAACGCTTTCAGTTCATCGGCGGTGCGGGTTTCTCGAACTTTCCACAATGCCTGAGCTAGCACGCTTGGCCCGCCCCAGGCCGTCACCCAAATTGGACGAGAGTCTTCGCGATCGACGGCCTGAATCAAGTCGTCGGATGCTTCGGAATCCTTGCCCGCACCGACGCCTTGCATGCCATAAACAGCAAGACCTTCCGTCACGCGGTCAAGAAGTTCGTCCGCAGTCGGAAACCCCGGTTCGTGCTTTTCCAAGTTGTCACGAACTTCACCGTAAGCCTTGACGATTCGGCGAATCCGATCCGGTGCCGTCCGCCGTTGCTGGTGCACCGAAGTCGTCGCGGCCAGCCCCTCGATGTCGATCTGGTTGGCGTAGGTCAGCAATCGAACCAACGACATCGCATCGTCGGGCTCATTTTCGATGTCGGTCAAAACATACAGACGAGGCTTGTCTGCATTTGCAACGCCAGCGATCGCGAGGGTCACGCAAAGAACAAGGAAAGAAAGTTGACGGTTTAATCTCGGCACGGGAACGTACTTTCAAATTTGGAGATGGGTGATGAACTATTGACGAAGCGAGGTGTGAACTGCGGTTGGAAAATCCTCTGGAACCTTTTGGGTCACTGTTCCGGTGGCTGCCCACTCCGTGCCACGCTGGAGAGTCGTGATGAACCCGACACACTGCAGCGAGTCGACCGGTTCCGTTTGATTGGGACCGACGTGCGCAAGCGTGGTGTGAAAGACACGGCCCTTTCCGTACTGGATCGTCATCAAGATAGGCTCGTTCTCGCCGGTTCCGTTACGCATCGACGTGACTGCCGACGCGGTCGCCAGCACAGTCAAATCATTCGCGGGTCCGCGAAGTTGCGAATACAGCTCGTCGTTTGCATGCATCCACATTGATGGCAACCCCTTCATGATCGGATGATCCGGTGCACGGGAGACGACAGGAAAGTCATGACGGGACGGGTGCACGGCGGTACCTGAAGACATGTCCAAGACAGTCTTTCCGTCCCGCCAACGAACCTTCGGCCCCCACTCTTCCGTCCGTCCACCCCAGCCGCCCAACCCGGTCATTTCAAGGAAGGCTTGCCACTGAGGGAATGCGTTATTGGTTGCGTGAACGACGACCAAGCCACCTCCCTGTTTCATGTACTCTTCAAACGACTTCTTCGTGGCATCGGGCCAATCGTCGCCTTCGTAGTCCAGCAACACCGCATCGAAGTCGCTCCACACCGGATCAAACCCTGACATGTCTTCGCCTGATGCGGGGGGCGTCAGCGTTTTCACTTCAAACAACCCAGCGTCCTTGAGGATTCGTTCGAATGCCGTGCTTTGGACTTGCCAGTTGTGGTACTTGGACGATTGGCCCGTGATCAACAACACGTCAATCTTCTCTTGCCCAACCGCCGACCTCCCCCACAGCAACGTCACCAACATGCACGAAAGAGTGACGAAACAAAAACGGAATGCTCTGTTCATGATGCGATGACCTGTAGTTGAAAAGGATAGGGAAGAACTGAGAGTAAAATCATCACGCGTTTCGCCAGCGTGATTGCGGTGAGAATCCCAGCATCTCTTTTGCCTTGTCGATGGAATAGAACGTTTCGAATTCACCAAGTTCCCGTCGCTGAGGGACATCGGCGTAGAAATTCTTGATCACTTCGGCGCTCGACATTCCCACCGAAGAATCTTCGTTGGCAACGTTGAATACCTGATACCCAAGTCCATCGGTCGCCAAAGCACGTTCCACAAAGTGGCTCAGGTCACGCGTGTCGATGTACGCGAAGATGTTGCGACGTCGGCATGAAGCATCGCTGTTCCATTGAGGAACCAATTCCTCGTACTCATGAGGTTCAATCATGTTGTTGATTCGCAAGGCATAGATGTCCATACCCGAACGAGCTTGGAAGCTACGACCGCACGCTTCATTGCAAACCTTTGACATTGCGTAAGCGTCGTGCGGCACCGTCGGATGCTGTTCGTCCACCGGAACATAGTTCGGCTTGACTTCGCCCTGAGCGAAGCAGACTCCGTAGGTCGTTTCCGAAGACGCGAACAGAATCTTGGGAATCCCCAACTTCACTGCCGCTTCAAGAACGTTGTAAGCCGAAGTCGTGTTGATCCGGAAACACTCCGAATCAGGACGCAGCAAGATCCGAGCGATCGCAGCAAAATGAATGACCGCATCGAATCGAAGACTTCCCGGATCCGCATCCAAATCGTCCAATTTTGTCAGCCCCGAGAAAGCGGAGAAGACTTGCCCGGCATCGGTTAAGTCAACCGTGATATCAGACACACCGTCGACGTTGGAAGGAACAAGGTCGAGATTCAAAACTCGGTGCCCCTGTTTGACCAAATGAGCAACGACGTGACGTCCGGCTTTGCCCGACCCACCAGTAAACAGAATCCGCATCATTCTCCCTTAGGTTGTAAAACTATATTCATTTGAGAATTCACACGACCAAACGTGAGCTTCCTCGTCAACTCAATTGGCAAGGGGTCCCGAAGGAATGCCTTCCAATCGTTGCACTCACAGCGAAACCAGACGAATCGCCGTGTATGGAATTTCGGTCGTGAATTTGAACTCGCCGCCATCGACTACCTTCTCTGAGACCCGTTTCATGTTCCAGGTGTCAAAGACTTCGAAACGATACTTCTTGCCGGGCGGAAGATCCAATTCAATCGCTTGGCCAGCGTCCTGCGTGTACGCGAGGTAGTGGACGCCCTCTTCACTGAAGACAAACACGTTGTTGTTCAATTCATTCAGGATGCTTCGATCCATCCGATCCGGAATCTCGTCAGGAATCGGTTTCGAACTCAACTTCACCAAACGAGGTGACATCTTGGTGACGGGAGCCTGCTCCATGATCTCGCGAAAGAATGCGATTCGATCCGGGCTTTTTCCTGGCAACGTTCCTCCCTTTGCCCACCAACGGACTTCGGTCTCACTATCGGAATCATTTCGGAATGTGTCGCCGTGCGTGCCATATCCGCCGCTCAATCCGGCTTTCCAAAAGTAGCTCGTCATCTCCTCAGCCGACATGTTGCCCCAACTGCTGGCAACGTCACCTTCGTATCGCATCTCGTCGAACATCAGCGGTTTGCCATACTTCTTTCGCCACGGAATCGCGTTGAAAAAGAAGAACGTTTGCGCACTGACATGGGTCACCCATGGTTGAGAGTGATCGTAAAAGTGACTCTCGGAATAGTACCAGTTGTGGATGCCTCGCAGTCGTTGATGCGGATCCTCTTTCTGCAGCAGAGTTCCGATGCCCTCCCAATCAATGGCATCCTTGATACGTGGAATATCCCATTCATTAGCGAGCGACCACCAAACATTCCGGTACGCAGACAGCCGAGCGATCAAGTAACGGACATACCGTGCGTTGTTCTCAGCACCCATCTCCTGATATCCCCAGCGATCGTAGGGATGAAAGAGAATGACATCGGCCTGGATCCCCAGATCACGAAGTTCGCGTACCCGTTGATCCAAATTCTGAAAAAACTCAACATTTGGCTTTTCAAAGTCTGATTTCGATTCAAAGGGATATTGCCAAGGCTCTGTGTCGTTTCCATAGCTATACGATTTTGGGAAGACGCACATCCGAATTTTGTTAAACGGCGATGTCGCGAGCGTCTCAACCGTCTTCTCTTGGACACTCTGCTTGACGCTGGTCCACTGATAAGCCGTGGTACCAACCAAGTACACGGGTTCGCCATCCGCATATTCAAAGTAGTGCGTGTTGACAATCTTGACCGGACCATGGTTGTCGCCCACGGCTTCTTTGCAATCAAATGCCCCCGTCTGTCCGTTGAGGTCACTTGCACCACTTTTGGTGAGATAGCTCCACTCACCGACTTCATCGGGAGAGAAGCGGATCTTGAAGACGCCATCTCCGTCGTAGAAACCAGGCACCGTGACGCTTCGAGAGCCTTTCGAAAACTCTGCTTCAAATTCGACATCAATGTATGGGTTGCCCGTCGTTGGTCCCTTGAGCTCCAACTCAAACGTGTCCCAGCGTTCGACAGACGGGCGTTCTTGGCCGACGCCTGTGCCGGCAAAGCAGGCGATTTGCAGAACCAACGTCACTGCGGCGATGGCATTCGTAAACGATATTGGAAGGTGATACATGGCTTCCCTCATAGAAATCAGTAATAGTGAGCAGGTTTGAATCGGTCAAAGAAGAGAATTGCAGTGTCGATTTGGATGCACGGCGATTGGTTGGATCTACCAACGCGTCAACTGGAGGACGTTGTCCGCGGTTGTTGGTGGAGCGAACTGGGGCTTACGCCCAGCGGTTAACGTGCTTCCATCTGCACTTTCACCGCCAGATAGTAGGACATACATCAACGCCCTCCTTCACAAGAAACAATCAGGCGTCTGTAACGAGTCAACGACGGTGTTCCGTCATCGGACACGATCAGCAAAACATGGGTTGATGTCCCCGCCGCATCTTCGGGAACGATGAAGTGCGCAGACATTTGGTTTGCGTCCTGGATCTTGATCACACCTCGATAAGTCCCGGCTTCCGGGTAAACGCGCCATTGATACGACAATGCGTCTCCATCGATGTCCGTGCTGCCCGTCGCGTCCAGTTCGACGCGTTCTCCTGGCTTCGCAACAATCTCGATTGCCTTCCGTGAGGCGTCTCCGGAAAGCGTGGGACTGGGGGGATGGTTCGCATCGTCAAATTCCTTCACGCACCAATCCATTCTGGCCTGATAGTCGTTTTGGAAGTGCGGAGCCCAACGACTGATCGTGTGGCCGAGTTGGCTTGGCAATCGGTTCGATGGAATGTCGGCCCATTGCTTGCGCGTGTTCGAGGTTGGACGCAGGCGACCGCCCCATCCGCCCCAGTCAGGATGCTCCATGGCGCTGAGACCGTTTGGAATCAGGCCCAAGAAGGTTTGTGAGTCGGCTTCTCCAAGCTTGCCGTGACGTAGCGGGCAGAGCTCACCAAAGGCACCATGTTGAAACCGGACATGAGTATTGAGCCATTCCGCCGTGTGCAGTTCGGGGGGAGCCGAGTAGACGATGCCGCCCGTTGAAACGAGATAGAACAGGTCTGGAAAGTTCTCCTGTATCCAGAGTCCCGTCGCATCCTGGTGCCCCCAAGTGTAGACGCGGAGCTTCGCAACAAAACGTTTTACGGCATCTTCATCGCGATCATTGCGGACACGCCAAAGAGCCTGTGCCAACTCGGCCGTCCCTCCCCAAACGGGGATCCACACCGGACGAGAATCATCGCGATCGACCACGTCGATGATGAGGCGAGAAGCGTCCGTGTCACAACTCTTCCCAATCAACTCCTCCAGCGGATAGTGCCCGCTGCCCGTGCTGGCTCTCCCCGTCCGAATGTTGAACGGTGCGTCTCGCCCAGTCTTCACGCCCTTGCGGATAACTCGCAACAGATCCTCGGCCGATGGCCACCCAAAACTGTGTTTGAGAAGATTGGGGCGAACCGTCGCATACGCCTGAATCCCCCTCACCAAATACTCCGGTTGCGGATCGCCATCGATCGGTCGATGTGTTTCCTTCGGGAAGATTCGGATGGACGTCGCGATCAGCCCTTCGATATCAAATTGGTCCGCGTACATCATGAACCGCGTGAACGATTGCTCATCGTCGCGATCGCCACCAATGTCGGTTAGCAACACGACTCGATGCTTTTCGTTCGTTTCTAACATCGGGATCTGCGCAACCGCCGAAGAGGTTGAAACGAAGCAACCAAATATGACCACCAAAGATCGCAGTGGCTTCTTCCAATGGTTCATAAGACAAACTTGAGTGCGGAGAAGGATGATTTGGGCCATGATCGACAGATGAGAGCCAGCAACGTTTCACACGACGCAGCCAGTAGGCTGCATCTGAAACGATGTTTGACAACCATCTTCGATCCCTCGAGATCTTTGCCATTCCCTGGCCAATTCAAGTCAGCGATCCGTCCACCTCAAGCTCACAAGAAGTGAGTTCTGGGCGCGACGCTCCAGCCGGCTTTGCAGCCGGTGCGTCAATGCTGAGAGACGTTCATTGGTTCAGACAGATCCTGTCATGAGCCGTACACGGCGTCGCGAAACGCCTTGTGCAATCCAACCTTGTCAAATGGTCTGAGTTGAACGAACAACACCACAGCCAGTTCGTTCTGCGGATCCACCCAGAACAGCGTGCTAGCGGCTCCGTCCCAAAAGAATTCGCCCACCACACCTTTGTTCTCTTCGTTTGAAGCAGGTGGCTGCAAGCGAACCGCCAAATCAATGCCGAACCCAACTTGTCCTTTGCTTGGAAGCCAAGAACGTTCGGTGACTTCGTTTGAAAGCTGGTTCGTCGCCATCGCTTGAACTGTCTCGGCCTTCAAGATTCGAACCCCCTCGAGTTCACCCTCATTCAAAAGCGTGCGAGCGAAACGCATGTAATTGTCGATCGTCGAGGTCAAACCCCAACCGCCTGGTGTCAGTGGCCAGGGTTTCGCATTGAATTCTTCGTCACCCGACTTCTTCGAAAGTTCCCCCGTTTGATTGTCCCGCCAGTAGACCGCTGCCAATCGATCTCGATCCATTTCGGGGACCACGTACCGAGTCTCGTTCATCTTCAGCGGGCGGAGAACATTCTGGTCGAGGTAGTCTGCGAAGTTCATCTCCGACAGTCGTTCCACAATGTGGGCCTGCACATCGACCGATGGTCCGTACGCCCACTGCTCCCCCGGATGAAACATCAAAGGAAGCTGACTGAACTTCTCGACAGCATCGGCCAAGCGGTTGTCACGGTTCAATGGGTCCAGCTCTTTCAACTGCGTTCCGACGATCGGGTGATCAACGCTATTCGCCAGCCCCGATGTATGCCGAGTCAAGTCGCGGATTGTCATGGGACGCTTCGGCGATTCGAGGAGAAAGTCCCCGGAATCGTCCACCCCCGTCGCAACGATCAAATTGCCAAAAGACGGAATGACTTTGGCAACGTCATCGTCCAACTCAAAGAGGCCTCGTTCCTGCAACTGCATCAGCGCCACGCCGGTGATTGGCTTGGTCATCGAAAAGATCTGCACGATCGTATCGCGAGACATCGGCAAACCGGCTTCTTCGTCGGCCATCCCAAAGGCACCGAAATAAACCTCGTCGCCATCCTCGTAGATAAGCGCGGAGACGCCGACAACGGCTCCAGCTTCCACGAACGAATCCAGCGTCACGTTGATACGAGTCACCGCTTCGCCGTCGATCACAGGTTCACTTGCGGTAACCGAAAGGCCCACTACCAAAACGGACGCCAAAGAACAGGCAGCCCTGGATGCAGTCACAAAGAAACGCATGAGCCCTACTCCTTCGAGCCTGACGCGTCCGAACCATCACCTCGTTCAACGCACCAATCGGCTCGTTCTTTGAACTCCGCTTGGTAGTCTTTTCGCCATCGCGAAATACTCGAACCACCGGGACCGTCGACATAGTGGTTTGTTCCCGGCTTACGTTTGTATTGGCCGCCCCAACTGGGCTGCGTTGGGTCTTCGGAATCGTTCAGCCCACGGAGTTCGCTGATCAAGTGCATGAACGCTGGCGAATCACCTTCGCAGACACCCGTGCAGCCCATGCCTTCGTGCGGGTAGACATCGCAGAGTGGTCCGTGGTCATGGCGAATGTGTTTGTTGACCCAATCGAGATTTGAAAGCGGGTCGCGACCTCCAAACATGCCTTGGTACGTCTTGCGAGAATCGATGATGAACAGATCAGGAAACTCGTCCATCAACCAACCGTGCGTCGCGTCTTGATAAGCAATCAGAAAGATCCGAAGCTTGCTGATGAACTTCTTGAGCTCAGCTTCGCTGCGTGTGTTTTTCACGTCCCAGATCGCTTGAGCCACTTCGCGGGGGCCACCCCAAACGCTGATCCAAACCGGCCGCGGATCGGGACGGTCCACGATCTTGATGATCGCGTTGGAAGCCTCGCTATCGAGCCCCTCGCCCATGATGTCTGACCAAGGTTGTTTGTTGCGTCCCCATTTAACGTTGACACCGTGGTTGTTTGCCTTGCCCTCGAACGTGATCGAGCGCAGATGATCAGCGGTTGGGTAGTCGGCATCGTGAGTTTTTAGATTTGCGTAAACTTTTTCGTACTCATCCAGCACCTCAAGTATGTTTTTCTTGTGTGCCTCCATCGCGAACGTGCCAGCGGATGCGATCAGTGCCTCGACTTCCAACTCGTTTGAATACAGCAGGAAACGAACGATCGACTGCATGTCATCAGGATCGCTCTTCATCGTGTTCGGCACGTTGCCGCCTTTGACAACACCGATCGGCGGAAAGTCGGACATCATGACAACGCGTGGCTTTGTCGAATCGACATCTTCATCGTCCACGTCGGCATCGGAAGATTCACCGTGAGGCAAGCAGTTGCCCGCGCCGCGATTCGGGTCAGTGACCAGTCCTTTCACGTCGTTTACATTGTCTGCTTGAAAGACGTAGGCAGGTTTGAAAACAGGAAACTTGTTTTCGATGTAGGTGGGTACCTCGCAACCTTGGAAGGCTAGGTTTTGCCAGCCAATTTCGCCGTCGCTTTCGAGGGCACCGATCTTCTGCTCTCGCCATGGCGTTTTCACTTCTTCAAAACAGGAATTCTCCAGCCGAATGTGGCATTCAAAGCCGGTTCCGATGCAGTATCCGCTGTCTGGACTGTTGTAGTAGTTGTTGTATATGTGAACGTGTCCGAAGCGGACTCTTGGCATCCTCCCTCGCACTCCTTCGGCATACCAATTGTGGTGCATCGTGACGTGCAACTTTCCCCGGTCCGATTCACGGTCGTCGCGGTTGCCGATCAGCCCGCCGAACGCATGACTGTGAGTCTCGTCGAAATAGAATTTGCACCAAGAGATCGTTACGAAGTCGGACTCTCGAACCACGGAACAAAGCTCATCGCTGCTGTCGTGAAATGCGCACTTGGTGATGAAGACGTTCTTAGCCCCCGACACTTCCATGGCGTCACCATCAGACGGCCCAAACGTCAAATTCTGGATGATGACGTTGTCTTCTTTGATCTTCAGTGTTCCGCCAGAAAGCCCAGCGTTCACGTCGGCGCCCATGATCGTTTTGTTTGGCCCAACGTTGACGCTTCCAATTTCGAATTGTCCTTCGACCACGACGACTGCAGGCTTTTCACCTGAGACAGCCGATTTGAATGCTTCAGCGGTCGACACCGTGATCGGTTGCGCCTCGCCACCACCGGTGGTTCCGCCGTTCTGCGTCGCGTAGCCATCGGGCGTCGCAACGGACAATGGAGCTCCGCTCGATTCTTTTGTCGTGTCCTGTGCAGCAAGCGGCATTGCCAAGAATACGATCGCGATGCTGGACGAAGCCAATTGCCGCAACGAAGTTGAAACATTCATGGTAGAAATCTCTTAGTGGGCGAATAGGGACTATTTGACGTTGAGGATCATTCGGCGATATGCGTAGAGGTTTGGCGTTCCGTCGTCGTGAACTTCCAGGATGACATGGATATTTTTGCCACTCGCATCTGCCGGAACGGAGATTCTGGCTGTCGGGTCGGAAGGTCCGTCGATCGCAACGGCGCCCTTGTACGTGGCGGGTTCTTCGTAGATCGACCACGAATAGGTGAGCGAATCGTTGTCGGGATCGTCGGTACCCGCGGCGCTCAGCGAGACTGATTCACCCGACGCGACAGATAGTTTCAGCACGTCTCGTGTCGTGTCACCATTCAGGATGGCGACTGGATGATGGTTTGCTTCGGAGAATTTGCTTGTGATGCTCCAGTCCATGCGAGCAGCGAAATCGTTGTTGTATCCTTTGCTCCAGCGTTTGATCGCCCCCGTTCCGTCGGATGTGTTGCCCCACATTTCGTAGGGATCAAACTTTCGTTCCTCGCCTTTGACTCCGGACATGCTCTTGATGCCGGTCTTCTTTTTGAAGCTGAATCGACCGCCCCAGCCACCTTGGTCGATCTGATCAGGATCGTTCAGGCCGGTTGGGTAGATGTGCATGTACGCCGGCGTGTCACCTTCGGTCGCCCATTTGGTATCGGGGTAGAGAGCACCGAGCGGACCATGACTTTGGATGTCGTTCTTTTGGTAATCGCCGTTCTTGGGTGGTTGCCAGCCGTAGACTTTGGTCGCTCGGATGTAGAACACTTGCGGATAGTTCTTCGCGATCCAAGCACCGGCATCGTCTTGGCCTAGGATGTCGTAGACGCGAAGTTTGGCGAGGAATTTTTCCAGGTCCTCCTTCGACCGAGTCTTGCTGACTGTCCAGATCGCTTGGGCCACATTGTTCGTGCCGCCCCAACCGCCGACCCATATCGGACGCGGGTCGTCCTTATCGGCCGATGCGATAATCATGTCGGAACCGAGTGAGTCTTTGCCGTCGCCCACATCGCTCATGCCATAGCCAAGCTGTCCCATCACGGAAATCGAACGCAAGTATTCGGGCGTTGGAAACCCTTCGGCGTGAACTTTCAAGTTGTCGTAGCATTCGCCGTAGGCATCGACGATCTTGTCCAGCATGTTGGTATTGCTCTGCTTCTTTTTCCAACAGCCCGTCGACACGACTAAGCCTTCGATGTCGAACTCATTCGCACAGACAAGCATCCGCACCAGAGATTGTTCGTCGTCCGGATCGGCTCCCAGGTCCGTGGTGACGATCATTCGCCGTTTCGTGTAAGTGCTTCCAGATGCACTTGAGGCACCGGCATTCGCGGGCGCCGGGTTGGCTTTAGCGCTGGGAGCCGCAAACGGTGATTCGAGACGCGATTCGATGAAGCTGGCGATGTGCTCGTGCGATCCCTTTGGTTGAAATCCGAACACGCAAACCGCGTCGGTTCCGGTGTAAGCTCGTTTGTCTTCGTCGCGACCGAAACTGAAGATCACCATGTTGCTGCCTTGACGCCAGCCTTCGTCGCCGGCCGACTCGGGGCCCGCGTTCTTGACGCCGGCGTACCAAACTTGCGTGTCTTTCGGATCGCTGTCTTCGAGGTAAAAGAACGGTGATGGAAACTTGTTGCCGAACTCCGATTCCAGGTAACCCAATCCCCCTTCTTTGCATTCGCGGTGCTTGCCGTCTTTGAGAACGTAGAAGTCCTTCTCGACCGAAGCATCTTGCTCGCCACCAATCGGACCCTCGTACAGAAACGCGTATTTGTCGGCGGCCTTCAGAACTTTGATCGCGGCGTGCGACGGGAAAAAGTGATACTCAACGTCGTACTTGGCGTTAGACGATCGCATGATCAGGTGATCGCCTTCAAGCTTTTCATCGAATGCGACCGCGTTTCCGCTCGCGTCGACCCACCAAGATTTGGAGCCACTGCTACGTTGCGGGTGATTGAAGTTTCCATTGCCAAAGTTTGGCCAGCCTCGGTACTCGTGTCGTCCGCCGCTCGCGGACGATTTGTTGTAACCACGGTCGGCGTCGTTCCCGATCCAATCGTTGCCAGCTTGGTCAAACGCGCTGCTGAAACCTGTCTTTCCGCCGGCTTCGCCGTTCTCGAAGTACCACGTTCCGCCAGCGGCAGCGATCTTCCAGCACATGTTGTCGAAGTGTTTGACTTTCGTTACGACGACGTTGGAAGGGAAGGGCGAGTAAGGCGTGCCTGCCGAGGGCTCTCCACTGGGTTCTTTCGTTTGCGAGGCTTTCGATGGGACGGGGGTGGATTTCGCATCTCCCGACCAACCCTCGGCGATCGTCTTCGCTACGTCACTCGAATCACCATCGAACTGAATCACGGACAGCCCTTTGCCATCCCATTCTCCCATCGTGGCGGGGTCGTAGCCCGAAATGTAGTAACCGGCTCCCTCGTAGTAGGTGACATTTGGGTTGTCAGCCCAATCTTGTTTCTTGTTGCCTTTTTGCTCGATGAACATCGACTTGCCAGCCGTCAGATTGTGAGCTTCCATGGCCTTCAACGTCGAATCGATATCTGTCCATTCGGTCCAGTTCACGGAGATGCCATTGCCGATTTTTCCTTGCAACCAATAAGTGTGGTCGATCATTTCCGCGTTGGGATACTGCGTCGGAAGGTACTCGTACAACCATTGTTTGAAGGAAACGCTCTCTTTCGCCGGCGCAGGTTTCGGTGCAGCGGCGGAATTGTCTGCTTTCGCTTCCGCCATCTCTGCGACAAACGTGTCCGACTCGCCTGTGAACTGAATGATCGTCCTCTTAGCGACGTCCCATCCGGACATGGCTGAGGCTTCGTAGCCATCGATGTAGTAGCCCACTCCATCGTAGAAAGTCACGTTGGCATGGTCTGCCCAATCGGACGCCTCTGTCTTGTCAACAAAGATGGACTCGCCTTCGGTCAGGCTGTGTGCCTCCACGTCCTTCAATGAAAGAACTTCTTCTTTCCAGTCCGCCCAGCTGACGATCAATTTCGGCTCATCGATCTTTGCCTGGAACCACGCTCCACCACCGTGGGCAATGACTTCGGCATCCGCGTGTTTCTCTGGGATGTAGTTTTTCAGCCAGTCCGCAAGTTTTGTGTCGTCGGATTGCTTGTCTACGCTTTTTGGAACCGGTGCAGTAAACGATCCTTCTGCTTTCGCTTCCGCCATCTCTGCGACAAACGTGTCCGAGTCGCCTGTGAACTGAATGATCGTGCTCTTAGCGACGTCCCATCCGGACATGGCTGAGGCTTCGTAGCCATCGATGTAGTAGCCCACTCCATCGTAGAAAGTCACGTTGGCATGGTCTGCCCAATCGGACGCCTCTGTCTTGTCAACAAAGATGGACTCGCCTTCGGTCAGGCTGTGTGCTTCCACGTCCTTCAAAGAAAGGACTTCTTCTTTCCAGTTCGCCCAGCTGACGATCAATTTCGGCTCATCGATCTTTGCCTGGAACCACGCTCCACCACCGTGGGCAACGATGTCCGTGCCCGGGTAAGCGTCAGGGATGTAGGTTCTCAGCCAGTCGGCAAGCGAAGTGTTTTTCTGGTTGGTGGTCGCAACCATGTCGCCCGTCGGTTGGAAGACGACGCGTCGATAGCTACTCAGGTTGTGAGTCCCATCGTCGGTGACTTCGCAGATGACATGAAAGCTGCGTCCGGCAGCGTCGGCGGGAATCTGGATTGTTGCCGCGCTTGACGTACTGTCGGCGATTTCGATTTCGCCCTCGTAGGTTCCCGCGTCGCTTTGAACCCACCATTTGAATTGCAAGTTGTCTCCGTCGGGATCCGTGGTTTTTGAGGCGTCGAGCGTTACTGAGGAGCCTGGACCAGGCGTCTTTCTTAGGACGTTCAGCCCGGCATCTCCATCGAGAACGAGATTTGGATTGCGGTTGCCTTTGCCTTCCTTTGCCCAGTCCATCCGTGCGGCGAAGTTATTGAATGCCGCCGGATACGTTTGCTCGAAGTTCGACGCACAAGTGCTCGCTTCACGCCACAGCCCGCCGTCCTTCTTCACAAAGTTCCCGCCCCAACTCGATTGCGTTGAATCTTCAGGATCATTGAGCCCGTTGGGCATGAGATACAGGAACGCGGGCGTGTCGCCTTCGACTCCGAACTTGTATTTCGGGTACTGACTGCCAAGGTTGCCGTGACCCTGAATGTGTTTCGCGTACTCGCCCCAATTGCTCTTTCCGATTGAGTTGTGTCCCTTCCAAGCGGCTTCGTCCCAGATGAACAGCAAGTCATCACCGGTTTGTTCGTAGATCCAACCGTGTGAACTCACCTCGAGCCCTTCGCCTTTGTAGTTGCGATCTTGATCCGTGATCGCGTACGCACGCAGTTTGTTCAGGAACGTTTTGGCCTCTTCTGCTGACCGATTTTTTTGGACTTGATAGATCGATTGGGCCAGGGTGTTTCCCCCGCCCCAAATTCCGATCCACAATGGACGATCGTCCTCTTCGTCGGCTTGCGCGATCAGCAACTCACTTCCGGGTGAACCGTTGTCATCGCCGATGAACTTCTTTCCGCGATTCATGCTGCCCAACATGATGCGTTCGCGAAGGTACTGCGCACTTGGCCAGTATCCGATCGCCTGTTTTCCGCCGTCGTGCTCGTGGCCGGTTTGACCGGAACGCTTCATCAGATTGGGCAAGTCCTTTTCGTAGGCATCAACGACGCCACGTGCGATGTCGATGAAGCCGTTCTCAGGTGACTTGTTCAGCGTTTTGACGCTGTAACCGGTCGAGATAACGATCCCTTCGATTTCGAAAAGATCCGCGTGTGCCATCAGGCGATTCAGTGACTCGTGGTCGTCGGTCTCCCACGTGGACACGTCCGTGAGGACAAGCATGCGTGGCTTGAGTTGTTCGGCTTGCGTTTGGGAACTGAGTCCGAAGACCAGAAGAATCGCAAACACTCGAGAAAGTGTGGACTGGTTCATGTGTGTTTTCACTGTGTGGGGAAAGTGGGAAAACTACTTCGATGGCTGAACGGTCACGATGACTCGCTTGTAACGAGTCAACGGCGGCAATCCTTTGTCAGTGACTTTTAAGATGAAGTGCATCGTTTCTGTATCGCTCACCTCTGGAGCAACACGGTTCACTTGGTAGACGTTCTCGGGAAAGATTCCAAAGTCGACTTTGATGTCGGACGACGAACCCGCTTCGGGGTACTGCATCCAGGTGAAGCTCAAGCTGTCACCGTCCGGGTCCGTCGTTCCGCCGGCGTCGAGCCTGAATGCTTCGCCGGAATCAACGGTGAATGTTTCTGGATGAGAGAGCGCAGGGACGGGCGGATGGTTGGCGTCTTCGTAGCTTGATAGACACCAATCCATGCGAGCCGCGAAATCGTTCTGGAAATCGTCGCGCCATCGCCACAAGGTGACCCGATTGCCCGTGTGAGCCTCGTCGTCGGGACGTTCGCCACGCCCGTACTCGCGAAAAACGCGAGGTCGATACGTATCGTCGGCGTTCGTCCAAATCGTTCGTGTTTCTGGATTGATCGGAACGCCGCCCTGAACTTCGCGGCCGACTTGGATTTCTTCATCGGTTGGTTGGGACAGTTCATACCGTCCGCCCCACCCGCCCCAATCCGGCCGCTCGGGAACATTCAGTCCGTTGGGAATCAGGCCGAGATAGGCTGGCGTATCGCCTTCGACTCCCCAAGCGACGTCAGGGTAGGCGGCTCCGAGGGGACCGTGAGATTGCTGGATATTGGTGGCGAACCATTCGTTGCTAATCGTTGTATTGTCGATCCCGTCAATGACTTGATTGATTGCTCCCCAAGTCGAACGCTCGTAACGCCCAGGGCTGACGATGTATTGCAGATTGGGAAATTCGTTCCGCAACCAGATGCCCGAATCGTCTTGATCGGAAATCGTGTACACACGCAACTTCTTCACCAGCCGGACAGTTTGCTCCGGCGAACGTGTTTCGCGAATTCGGAACAATGCCTGAGCCAGCGTATTCGGGCCGCCCCAAACGGAGATCCATAGCGGTCGATCGTCATCTTTATCCAGCAGTTCGATGATGCGGCTCGACCCAGGCGAATCCTTGTCGTCGCCGACGCCCTTCATTCCGTAAAGTGGTAACCCTTCGGTAACCAGGTCGAGCAACGAATGGGCTGTGGGGAAGTCGGCCTCGTGCTTCAACAGGTTGAGTTGGATGTTGGCGTAAGCTTCGATGACGCGCCGAATGGACTCTGGCGCGATGCGATCTTTCTGGTGGACGGAAGTCGTGGCAACGATCGCTTCGATATCGATCAAGTTTGAGTACAACAGCAGACGGACGAGCGACTGAGTGTCATCGGGATCGGCTTCGATGTCGGTCAACACGACCATTCGCGCTTTCGGCGGCGATTCCGCACCGGCAAAGGCACACGGCAATGCAAAGGCGGCGGTAAGGAGGATTCTCAAAGCGATGTTCATTTGGTCTCCTCGGGTTGATTCCAACCATTGACTTCATCGAGCGACGGAAAGGATGTTTGCGTCCCGATGCGTGTCACCGAGATGGCAGCAACGATTGCCGCGCGGCTGGCAGCGTCGGACAAAGGCAAACCTTCGGCGAGCGAGACTGCCAATGCACCGGTGAAGGCATCGCCTGCGCCGGTCGTGTCGACCGCTTTGACCTGCGTCGCCGGAATTCGAGACATCCCAGAATGGTCGAGAGTCAGAACGCCCTCGCCGCCCATCGTCAGTGCAACCTGCCGAACGCCTCGCTGCATCAGTGTTTGGGCGGCCAAAACACAATCAGCTTCTGTCTCGACCGCTTTGCCCGTGATTGCGGCAATCTCCGTTTTGTTGGGAACGCATGCATCACTCAACGCGAGCAATTCATCTGTGACAAGCTTGGCTGGTGCC
Source organism: Rhodopirellula bahusiensis (assembly GCF_002727185.1). Lineage (NCBI taxonomy): Bacteria > Pseudomonadati > Planctomycetota > Planctomycetia > Pirellulales > Pirellulaceae > Rhodopirellula > Rhodopirellula bahusiensis. The sequence continues at coordinate 60,267 of NZ_NIZW01000023.1, read as the reverse complement.
GGTGTAAGCATCGTCAGCACGTTGGCCGCACGAGCGATCTTGAACGCTTCGATCGCAGCCTCCACCGGCGTCTCCAACTGACAGATCACAACGTCGGCTGCTTCGATCGCTGTCTTGGCGGAGCGGACGTCATCCGCGCACAACTCCGCGTTGGCGCCCGCGACCACGATGATGCAATTCTCTGCCTCATCATCTACAAGAATGGCAGCCGTGCCAGTCGGTTGGTCTTTGGAGTGACGAATGAACTTGGTGTTGATACCGTCGTTCTTGTACGCATCAATGGCCTGAGTTGCGAAACCATCGTTCCCAACTCGAGCGACAAATGAAACGTCCGCACCGAGTCGCGCTGCAACGACAGCTTGGTTGGCACCTTTGCCACCCATTCCTTGATGCAACGAATGTCCCGCGAACGTTTCACCAGGAACGGGAAGCCGTGGCGTGCGGAAAGTGAGATCGACGTTGGCGGATCCGACGACGGTGATTTTCGGTCGAGTGGTTTGGGCGTTGTTCATGCTAGCGATCCCTTTGACTCATGCGGTCGACGGCAACGGCGGCAAGGATCACAAAGCCCTTGACCACTTGTTGCCAAAAAGGGGAAACGTTTAGCAGAAACAAACCGTTGTTCAACACACCGATGATCAGACAACCAAGAACCGTGCCCATCACGCTGCCTCGGCCGCCCGACAGCGATGTTCCACCGATTACGACGGCGGCGATGGAATCGAGTTCGTACCCCAATCCAGCGTTGGGTTGTGCCGAATCCAAGCGAGCCGTGACGATCAGTCCTGCCACGCCGGCCAGCAAGCCTCCGAGCGTGTACACAGCAATTTTGATCCGATCGACGGGCAAACCAGTCAACAAAGACGCCCTTTCGTTGCCACCCACGGCGTACACATGGCGTCCAAAGCGAGTTGTCCGTGTCAGAGCCACAAACACGCCGACCAATCCGCCGGTGATCCAGACGGGCACCGGGATTCCAAGAAGCACTCCCGTACCGATGTAACCGAACGATGAACCAAGCCCTGTGACCGGAAATCCCCCGGTCCACAGCATGGTCAATCCGCGAGCGATGCTGAACATGCCCAGAGTCGCCACAAACGGCGGCAGCTTGAATCGCGTCACCGCGACTCCGTTGAACAATCCCGCTGCGGATCCAACCAATAGCCCGGACACGATCGAACCTATAACGGTGAACTGCAGCTTCACGCCGAGCGGTTCAATCACGATACCGTTCTTCAGCAACCCAGCGGCGACGGCACCGGACAAAGCCAGGATCGCTCCGACGGACAAGTCGATTCCGCCGGTCAAGATGATCAAAGTCATCCCAATGGAAAGACTCAGGTTGACTGAAATTTGCCGCAGGATATTCAGCCCGTTGTCGGGCGTGAAGAAGCTATCGGATAACAAACTCATCGCGATCAGCATCACGGCCAATGCGATCAGCGACTGAAATTTCGCGAGGTGTTCTCGTTTGTTCTCTAACATGGAATCGACGTCCTTTTCGGCAGAGCGGCTTGCAGGATGGCCTCCTCGGTGGCCTCCGCCCGATCGAATTCTTGTGTCGCACGTCCTTCGCACATCACCAAAATCCGGTCCGAAACCGCCATCACTTCGGGCAGCTCCGACGAAACCATGATCACAGCCAATCCGTCCGTCGTCAGTTCATCAATCAAAGTGTAAATCTCGTTCTTCGCATGGATATCGATTCCTCGTGTGGGCTCGTCCAACATCAACACGGCGGGTCCGGTCGCCAACCATTTCGCCAAGATGACCTTCTGCTGATTCCCGCCACTCAAGTTGACAATTTTCTCTCGTAACGATGGCGTTTTCACGCGAAAACGTTCGACGAAGCGCCGAGTGTGCTCGCGTTCTTTCGCTCGGTCGATGAAGCCAAACTTCTCCGCCTGTTTCAGACTTGCAAGACTCGCGTTTTCAGCGACGCTCATCGACAGTACCAATCCGTCGTGCTTGCGATCCTCTGGGACCAGAGCCAAACCATGTGCAATCGCATCGGCGGGACATTTCAGGCGAACGCATTCGTCGTGAATGCTCACGTTTCCGCTCGAAGTCTTCGGATGCAAACCGAACAGACACTCCAGCAATTCGGTTCGACCGGCACCCATCAATCCAAAGATGCCGAGCACTTCCCCTTTGCAAACGTGCAAGTCAACTTCATTGACCAAGAAGTCCCCAGGGCGTGTCGGGTGCTTCAGCGAAATGTTGCCCGCGCTCAGTACCGGGTATTTGTTGGTGGATGATTCTTTGGAAAGAACCTTCACCTCTCGGCCGACCATCATGCGGACCATTTCGTCGTGACTCAACTCGCCGAACTCAGCTGTTCCGATCAAACAACCATCACGCATCACAACGATGTCGTCGGCGATCTGCTCGAGCTCTTCCAAACGATGTGTGATGTAGACAATCGCAACGCCTTGCTTCTTCAGGTCAGCGATGCAGCGAAACAAGACTTCCGTTTCGCGATCAGTGATCGCAGACGTGGGTTCGTCCATGATCAGGATGCGAACATTCCCCGCCAACGCTCGGGCGATCTCCACCAGTTGTTGTTGTCCAACGCGAAGTCGGCGTACGGGCGTCGTTGGTGAGACATCCAGTTCCAACCGTTTCAGCCACTGCGAGGCTTGCCGATTGAGTTCCGAATAGTCAATCAGCGTTTCGAATCGAAGTGGTTCGCGTCCGAGAAAGATGTTTTCAGCAACACTCAAGTCCGGCACCAAGCTCAACTCTTGGTGGATCATCGCGATTCCGTGATCGTGAGCATGCCGCGGACCGGTGAATTGGACCGGCTCGCGATCCACCAACAATTCTCCTTCATCGGGCGGTTGAACTCCCGCCAAGATTTTCATCAGCGTCGACTTGCCCGCACCATTTTCGCCGAGCAGCGCGGTCAAACGTCCTGACCTCAAATTCAAGTCAACTCCATCCAAGGCTTTCACGCCCGGAAAAAGCTTGGAAATCTTCTTGGCTTCGAGAACCAAATCACCGGAGACAGTCATTTTGCCTCCACGAAGAATGGGACCACTCGCAGAGGATTCAGATCCGTGGCTTCATCGCTGACTTGCGCGCAACCGGAGAATTCGATTTCGGTGCCTGACGTGGCAATGTCTCGCAACGTTGGCAGCACATCCGCTTCGATCCGCCGATTCAATTCCGTTGAAATCGAATTGAAGTCTTGTGTGTTTTGGAATTCATTGACATCCAACAAACCCGTCCCGTCTCGGACCGTGTTGCCGAACAGAATACCCGATTCCAAAACCACCTCCGCTTCATCTGATTGATCAGTGATTGCAAGCCCGACAGAGTTCTTTTCGACCGAGACAACTCGCCCGACACCGGTGACAGTCAAAAAATACGATTGACTCAAACCCACCTGCCGGCCGCGTGCTTGACGGACTTTGCCGGGGTTGGCTTGTATTTCATTGACCAACTCCAACGCATCGACCGCGTTTGCTTTCGACGCCAGCAATTTGTCGTTCCAGAACTGATCGACGAACACGATCGGATCGAACTTCGCCGCCGATGCTTTCGCAGACGCCTCGTTCGCATCATCCAGGGAAACGACGCGAAATAGTGGGAACAGGTACAAGAGCACCAAGATTCCAATTGCGACTGCGAAGCGGGAGATCCATATTTTTTGACGGGAAATCACTCGGAACCTTCTTCGTCAAAGTCACCAAACTTTGATGCATTCCCTTGGTGAACCAACTCAACGGCAACCGGTACCTTTTGCAAAAGGTCGTGGTCTCCCTTGAGATATCGATCGGCGTACTCCGCCGCGGTTTTCGCCATCAGCTTTGGAAACTGCATCCCCGTTGCGGTGATCTTTCCTTCGTGAATCATGGCGACCACATCATCGGCACCGTCAAAACCAAAGATTTTGACTTGCTCTGCTTTGTTGGCGGCTAGCAACGCTTGATAGGCCCCCATCGCCATTGCGTCGTTCCCGCAAAAGACAGCCTTGATGTCTGGGTTCGCTTGCAAAATGGCTTCCATGACTTCCAGCGCCTTAGCGCGATCAAAGTCTGCACTTTGTTGGGCAACCATTTTCAGATCGGGATAGCGATCGACCACACTGTGGAAACCGTCGGAGCGATTCCTCGTGTTGTTGTCCCCCACCAAACCGAGCAATTCTGCATATTCGCCGGACTCACCGACCTCTTTGACGAAGTGCTGTCCAATCGCGACGCAACCGGAATAGTTGTCCGACAGAATTTGCGAAGCCGCAACGTCCGTCGCGTTGATTTCTCGGTCCATGCAAAAGACCGGAACGCCAGCCTCTTTCGCTCGACGCACATTCGCGACCGAACCGTCCGCGTCGGTTGGATTGAAAAGGACAGCGGAATAGCCCGAAGCGATCACGTTGTCGAAATGGGCCGTCTCTTTCGCGGGGTCGTTCTGCGAGTCAAACACCACCGCGTCATATCCCAACTCAATCGCACTGTCGCGGGCTGACTCAGCGAGCACAACAAACCACGGGTTGTTTAGCGTCGAGACAATCACCGCAACCCTCTTGGGAGCATCGGAGTCAGCCGAACCATCAGCGTTTTTCGTTTCATTGCGACATCCACCGATCAGCAGTGCGAACACGCACAATAAACATTTCGCGAATCGGTTGGGTTGCTTGCCTGGGCTCATCGATGAAGTCTCACTGGAAGGTTGATGGGAATGATTGCGGTGTCAAAACACAACGCCGGATTTCAGGATCACGTTCGCATAGGGCGTGCATTCTCCTGTGCGAACAACCGCCTCACTGTCCTCTGTTCGTTGCTTGAATTCGACATGAGAAACCTCGGTGATCTTCGGTGCCATGAGATGAGCTTCGAAGAGTTTCATCATCTGCTCAAACAACAATTGGTTGCGGTCATGCATCTCACTAGCAATCACGATCTCCTCCACCTTCAGCTCGCTCAAGATTGCATCCAACGTTCGCAGGAAGGTCGGATAGCCGTCCTCGATTGCTAAATCAATCCGCTTCACACCCGAAGGGATCGGCAAACCAGCATCGCAAAGCGTGATCGATGCAGTATGCCCGAGCCGGCTGATTTCATAGCACAGCTCGCTGTTGAGTAATCGGGTGCGTTTCATGAAGTTCGCGAAAGATGGAGTGGGTTTGAAAGGTGGAGATGATGCAACAAACGCATTGCAGCGATGCGAAACCACACGACGAATCTCGTCGCGAACTTCGCAAGAAAGCAACGACAAAGGTTTGATTCAGCCGGCGAGGATTCGCGAAGTGACCTCAGCTTTTGTGCGGAATCACTTCGATTTTACAGCATTCATCAAAGTCAGTGACCGTTCCAAACTTGTCGACGAGTTCGTCCAGACTGAAGCGATGCGTGATCAAGGATGCAAAGTCGTAACGATTTGATTGCTGATGCAAAATGTTCAGCACGGGCCGCCAATCGGTTCCGCAGTGGAACACGGAATGAATGTGCAAGTTCTTGGAACTGATATGGCGCATGACATCCAAAGCGACTGGCTTGCCGAGGTCGACCCAGTTGCCGACTTCGATGACTGTGCCGCCCTTTCGAACCATTCGAAGTGCTTCAATGAACGCTTCGGGTTCGCCCGCCGATTCAATCACCAAGTCGGGGCCGACGCCTTCCGTCATCTCTTGGACCTGAGCGATCCGTTCGTCAGTCGAAACCTTTGATGCGTTGATCGTCACGTCTGCGTAAAGGTTCTTGGCTTTCTCCAAACGCAAATCAGACAAGTCAGTCGCGATTCGCAAACCGGCACCGTGAATGCTCGCCATGATCCCGTGAAGGATTCCGAGTGGACCGTTGCCGAGCACCGCGACGGAGCAACCAGGACCAAAGCCTTCGTTGACCGGAGCAAACGGGCCGGCGGCTCTTGCCAAACTGTGATACGCGACGGCCATCTCTTCCACGAATACGGCAACGTCAGTCGACATTTCGTCGGGGACTTTGAACAGGTGTGTGCCAGGCCGAATGAAGATGTACTCCGCAAACCCACCTCGCAAGTAAGGAAGCGTGTCCGCGTTGGGATGCAACCCGTAGGCTTGAATTTGGTTCAGGCACGTTGTGTTGTTGTAGTGTTTGCGGCAGTAGTAGCAATGCCCGCAATTGACCTCGACGGCGATCGCGACGCGGTCACCGACCTGCAAAACTTGCTTGTCGTAGTCCAAAACCTTCGCGGCGTTGTCGCCGATCTCGACGATCGTGCCGATCACTTCGTGACCACCAACGTATGGAAAGATCGACTTTCCGCGAATCTCGGATGCTTCGCCTTTGAAGATGTGCCGATCCGTCCCGCAGATTCCGGACATGTCGACTTTCAAGATGGCCGAGTCGTGATCCACCGTGGGATAGGGATAGGTCCGCATTTCGGTGGCACCAGGCGCTGTCATCGCAACGGCACGCACGGACTCGGGTTTCACTACGCTCATCAATGAGGTCCTAACTGATATCTGAAGAGGAGTACTTTATCGGGGGCGCGCCGATCGATTCCGCCAGCAGGTCGGATGATCGACGATCATGAAGTCGAATAGCTGAAAAGCGAAAATGGGCTCTCGTTGCAAATCAATTTCAGGATTAACAATACACCAGGAATTCGCACATTCTCCCTCGAAAGCTCGCCAGACTTGCACTATCCTTAGACTATGCAACATTTTGACACACAAAGACCTGAGTTCGCCCCCTACGGTTTCACCTGTGAACTGTGGGAACCGGTACCGATGCCGCGTCCGGACCGTCACGACGAGATCGAGATCAACTTTCTCGACTCTGGGTCACTGACGTATTTGATTGGTGGCAATCGGATCACGGTGGACGCGCACACTCTCACGCTGTTCTGGGCCGCGGTTCCGCATCAAATCGTCGAGTTTCGCGATGTGACGCACTACTACGTCATCACGATTCCATTCGGATGGTTCCTGCAATGGGGATTGCCCGAGAGCCTTCAAACGCAACTGATTTTGGGAAACGTGTTGTCAGGCGACTGTGATTCAACCACAGCGACTCGCGACAAGTTCCTGTTTCAACAGTGGCATTCGGACGTATCGAACGATGCGGAGAACACGCGTGAATTCGTGTTGCTCGAACTCAAAGCCAGGCTGCTGCGTTTGGCTCGATCGTACAGCAAGAATCCCGTGCTCTCGTCGGACGCACGAGACGCGAGCCTAAAAAACTCGTCACCGAACCTTGCCAAAGCCGAATTGATGGCGTGTCACATCGCTCGCAATTTCAAATCCCGATTGCAAATCAAGGACATCGCCGAATGCGTTGACCTTCATCCCGACTACGCATCGACTCTGTTTCGAAAGACATTTGGATTGACGCTGAATGGATTGATCACACGTCATCGCGTCGCCGAAGCTCAACGATTGCTGATCTCGAGCAACGACCAAATCATCGACATCGCATTCGCTGCCGGCTTTGATTCGCTGAGTCGGTTCAATCGCGCATTCAAAGAAGTCACCAGCATGACACCTCGCGGTTTCCGAAAGGAATGCCGTCTCAACAATCGATGACGCGGAGACTTCGCGTGGCGACAACCATTCGGCCAGTGCACTAGCCGTTTGGAGTTGGCCACGATTCCTTGAACAAAACCGTGGCTAAGAACAGAAACCGTGGCTAACGCCAAGCGGCTAGTTCTTGAATTCACTGTCTCGTTAGAGACTGGTGCTGCTTTTGAGGACGGGCACGAGCAACGCCATCACGACGGCGAGAACCAAAATCGCCATCACGAGCAACATGATCGGCTCGAGCAATCGCACGAACAAATCCAATCGCCGGAACGTTCGTTTTTCCAACGAATCAGCGATTTCGGGAAGCACTCGGTCGAGCGAGTTGCTTTCTTCGCCGACGCTGATCATTTCCACCACGGAGATGGGGAAATAGCCCGACTGACGAAGCGGTTTCGCGAGGCTTTCACCACTGCGGATGTTTTCGCTGGCGTCCGCGATGGATTGGCTGAGCAATCGATTGCCGGTTGCGGTCCGGCTGATGTCCAGCGATTTTAGAATGGGTACACCGTTGGCAAGCAGCGTTCCAAGCACGCGGCAGAACCGCGCAACGGAAAGGTTCATCAAAATGTCGCCGAGCACCGGCACCTTCAGCTTGATCTTGTCGAAGAGGTCTTGCCCTTTATCGGTTTGCAACTGTTGGCGGAAGAAGATGATCAGACCGATGGCCAGAACAATCAGGATCCATCCGTAACCTTGCAGGAAGTTGCTGAAACCGAGCAAGGCTTCCGTCATCGCAGGCATTTCGCCCTTTTGACGCAGCCGATCAAACAGCATGTCGAATTTGGGAACGAAGAACACCAACAATGCGGAGATGACAACGCTGCCGATCGTGAACAGAAAGACCGGGTAAGCCATCGCGCTGACGGTGCGTCCCTTCAAATCTTCTTGTAATTCGGTGAACACACCGACTCGGTCCAAAGCGTCTTCCAGGAACCCACCTTCGGTACCGGCGCGAACCATGTTCACCGCCATGTCACTGAAAACACCGGGATAGCGTCCCATCGTGTCGCCGATTGGTTCACCGTCTTCGACTCGACCGCGAATTTCGGCGAGAACTTCACCGAGCACGGGCGTGCTGGATTGTTCGCCGAGAATGGTCAACGAACGGATCATCGGCACGCCACTGCGAAGCAACGAAGCGAGTTGGCCGTAGAAGGTGGCCATGACCTGGCCTTTCACCTTCTTGCGTTTCTTGCCAAAGATCGACAAACCTGCTCCGGATGCTTGTTCCGCAATTTTGGTTGGGAACAAGTCTCGCCCGGTGAGCAACGACGTGGCTTCACGCTGCGACGCCGCTTCGAGCGATCCTTGAACGCTCTTTCCGGTCATGTCTCGGGCGGTGTATTGAAACGTTGGCATGGTTGTCGAACGGCGGGAAGCAGGCGGGCTTGATGGGGAGGGCGCTGGGAGCGTTTCTTAGGTTGGACTCGAAGAACGACGCGTTAAAGAGCTTCGCCCTTGGTGACGCGAAGGACTTCATCGACGCTGGTCACGCCAGCGACAACTTTGTCCCAGGCATCCATTCGAAGTGTTCTCATGCCTTCCTTGACCGCTTGGCGACGAATGTCCCAACTGCTGGCGCGGTTTTGAGCCATCTCGCGAATTTGTTCGCTGCTGACGAGAAGCTCGTAGATACCCAATCGCCCCGAGTAGCCAACGTTGCGGCATTCGCGACAGCCGACGCTACGATAGATTTCGCGACCGGCGATCTCTTCCCAAGGGAAATCCTTCGGCAGATCGTCTTGCTCAGGAATGAACGATTCCTTGCAATGTTGGCACAAACGGCGAAGCAGACGCTGAGCCATGACGGCTTCCACCGTGCCGGCGACCAAGAACGGTTCCACGCCCATGTCGACCATCCGCGTGAAAGCTCCGGCAGCATCGTTGGTGTGCAAAGTGCTGAAAACCATGTGACCGGTCAACGAAGCTTGCGTCGCATTCTCGGCGGTTTCCAAGTCACGAATTTCCCCGACCAGCACGATGTCTGGGTCGTGACGCAAGATACTTCGAAGCGATGCAGCGAAGGTCAGACCAATCTTCGAGTGGACCTGAATTTGGTTGATCCCATCGAGCTGATACTCGACCGGATCTTCGGTTGTGATGATCTTGTTTTCCGGGCTGCGGATTTCCAACAGACTGCTGTACAGCGTCGTCGTTTTACCACTACCGGTCGGACCGGTGACCAGCACAATTCCGTGCGGCAACTTGATCAGTTGACTGAATCGATCGTAGATCTCCTTGGACATGCCGAGTCCCTGCAGATCGAACACCATCGACGATTTGTCGAGGACACGCATGACCAGGCCTTCGCCGTGGATCATGGGGATCACGCTGAGACGAATGTCAACTTCGCGACCGTGCACGCGGAGTTTGATCCGACCGTCCTGCGGCAATCGCTTCTCAGCGATGTTCAGCCGAGCCATAATTTTCAGACGGCTGATGATGGCCGCTTGAAAACGGTTGATTTCAGGCGGCACCGGTTGCGGGTGCAAAATCCCGTCGATCCGATACCGAATCACCAGACCGTCGGATTGCGATTCGATGTGAATGTCACTGGCACGCGAATCAACGGCTTCGATCAAGATTTCATTGACCAGCCGAACGACCGAGGCTTCTTGAGCCATCTCGGACAATTCGCTGCCATCGGTCTCGATGCCGTCGAGCAGTTCGACTTCTTCGTCACCCGCAGCCGCGACCAATCCTTCGACGGTTTCACTGCCGACGCCGAGGTGCTTCTTTACCAAGCGACTGATTTCGGCACGCTCGGCGACGACCGGCACAACGGTTTTTCCCGTTGTTGCGCACGCTTCGTCGAGCGGGTACAGATCAAACGGGTCCGCGGTCGCAACCAGCAACGCGCCGTCATCCCAACCGATGGGGAACATGGAATGGCGATAGATCAGCTTTTGCGGGAACCCTTCGAGTGCCGACAGATCAATCTCGGACGTGCGAAGGTCGCGAAATTCCAGCCCAACCTCATCGGCGATCGCTGACAAGGCATCTCGCGCGGAGACGTATCCCAACGTGACCGCGTTGTCGACGACCGATTGAGGGTCGCCGTTGCGGCTTTGTTCCAATTGTTGGGACGTCAGCAATCCGCGTCGTTGCAGAATTTCACCAGCATGCATAATCATCGACCTCTTCCTCCGCCTCCGCCTGCTTGTCCGCCGCGACCACCGCGACCGGTATCTCCTCCACCGCGACCAGTTCCACCGCCACCGCGGCCTGTGTCGCCTCCGCCTCCACGTCCGCCAAAGCCACCTGGGGCTCCGCCACCGCCGCCGAATCGCGAACGGAAGAACTCAATTCGTCGCTGAACATCTTCAGCGGATGAGCCCGTTGGTGCGGAACTCGATGATCCAGTGCTGGAACCACCCGAGGTGGAAGTCGCCGTGGTGGCTTTCACACCAAGCATCGACTCGAGCGCCTGTTGTAACACTTCTGCGCGGACGCCGCCTGCGATCGGCATGACGACGGTCTGTTCCTCTTGTTCCATTCCCTGTTGATCCAGGATGGCGACCAGTTCTTCGACCTGTTGGAAATCTTGCGGAGTGGCCGTCACGACCAACGCGTTGCTGCGTTCATCAACCGCAACAATGATCTTTGTCGGCTCACTTTTAGGCGTTTCTGCTCCTCCGCCACCACCTCCACGTCCACCTCGGCCACCGCCCCGAAACGCGTTGATGATGTCTTCGGGGGAAGGTTGGCGACCACCGCCTCCACCTCCGCTGCTTTGCTCTTGGAACATTTTTTCTGCGAAGACAGCTTTGACGATCGCGGAAACGTCCGATGCTTCCTGATAGATCACCGGGATCAACCTGGGTTGAGGCACGGTGCGAACCAGTTCCGGACTTTCTTCTTGATCGATTTCGCGAATCACCAACCGGATGAATTCGAGATCCGCGGGGCTGGCCTGAATGATCAACGAGTTCAAGTGGCCATCGGCAACGATGTTGACACTGCCGCGACTGGTCAGAATGGAACGACTGCTGGAGACTTCCTCGCCGCCTCCGCCGCCCATACCAAGCAGGCCGCCGAGCATTCCGCCACCGAGTCCGCCCATCACGGATTCAGTCAGCGACCCCGACGATGATTCTGAACCACCGAGCACGCTTGCGATCAATTCGGACGCCACATCGGCTTTGATGTATTTCAAACGAAAGATGGTCGGCAAATCGTTCGCCATCCCCGAGGAAGTGCTGATGGAACTGAGCAATTGCTCAAACGCATCGAGTGCTTCGCTGTCTTTCGACGCGATCACCAGACCCGCGGGAGTCATCTGGACGACGATTTCAGCACCAGCGTGCGGATTCGCGGAACCGTCCTGCAGCAACTTTGGTCCAGCGGTCTCGACTTCCGAATCATCGGATGACGTTTCGGATTCAGCCGAGTCGTTGACGTCCGTCTCATCGAAGGCACGAACGAGATATTCGCCGTCCGCGTTGGAATCGCGTTGATTGAATGAGGCTTCTTGATCCAAGTCCCGTCGGAAAGGCTGACGAATCGGCTGCGCACCGCGTCCATCCTCCTGCAATTGATCGTCCTCATTCGAGGTTGGCACGATCACTCGCAATCGATTTTCACGACCGGTCATCGGCCACAAGCTTTCCAGTTGCCGAAGCGTTTGATCAGCGGAAGATCCTGTCATTGGTAGCACGCGAACGTTCTCGCCCAAGCCACCTGCCAAGGGATCGTTCTCGAGTTCGTCGATCAGTCGTTTGACCGTTTCGATTTGGGCCGACGTCCCTCGAACCCACAAGCGACCGGTTTCAGGATCACCATCGACGGTCGGACCTTGGCCACCGTCCTCGGTCACACCAAAGAACTTGTTGATCGTCAACAACGCATTGGCGGGTTCCAAGCGTCGAAGGTTAATGATCGCGAAATTGTCGCCATCGCCTTCCAGCTCAGCGATCGTTTCAGCGATCATTTGCTGTGTCTCTGGACGAGCCGAAGCGACGATGACGCCCCGCTTGGTATCCAGGGCGATTCTCGTTTCCGGTGTTCCGGCCAACATGGTTTGCAGAACATCGAACGCAGTTTGCATGTTCGCCGAAGCAACCGAGTGGGTCTTCAAAACGGGTGTGATGATCTCGACTTCTTCCGCGTCTTCGCTGCCGGGCATCGCCTTGTCGGCTTTGGTGAAGATGCTCTTCAGCAACGACAACTTGGCGGGGGATCCAGTCGCGAAAACTCGGTCACCGTAGAACGAGACCGAAATGCGTAGATCGTCGCCGAGGTTCACGCCCGGTTCTAGACCGACCAACGGACGAGCGACTTCGAGGATCTCTTCGGCGGCGCGGTGAACCAGCGAAATCTCAACGACGCTCGATTGAGCTTCTTCGGCGGCGGACAAAACCGTCTCAATTGTTCGCAGCTTGCCAACGGTCTCGGTCACGACGACTTGGCGAGCTCCCGCCAAGACATTGATACGCCCCCAAGGCCCAATGATTTGTGCCAATTCTTCGCGAGCTTCATCGGGTGAAAGTCCGCCCAATGGGAAGACACAGCGAACAATGTCGCTGTTGCCGCGTTGGTCGAATGTGTCCGGCGTGACCAACTCAGCCATCTCGCTGATCAGTTTTTCGGCGTTTTCAGCTTCCAAGTCGACGAGCAAGAGCATCCGTCCGCGACGAACCACCGCCCAACCACGATCGAGCAGCAAGCGGTTGATCAGATCCAAACCTTCGCCGATCGAATACGTTTGAGTCGGGTCGCTGAAGTTCACCGTTCCGGCCGGAGAGGCGTCCATTTGCAAGGACAAGTCAGCCTGTTCGGAGAACCAACGAAGAACGTCGCCCCAGGGGGCGCCCGAGAAATTGAATCGCAGTTCTTTGTCGACGTTCGGGACCGTTGTGGACTCGGCGGGCTCACTCGATGCCGCGTTTTCAGGCGATGGCGCATCCTGGGCCGCGGCGTATTGCGATCCGGCCGTCAGGACCATCAATCCGGCAAACGCGGCACCACAAAACGCCATTCTGGCGCGTCGAGCTCTGCCTCGATCGTTGGGAAGATGGAAATCCTCCGCCTGAACGGGGTTGCACCCTTGATTTGACGAAGCGTTCGCGGCTTGCATCGCGTTGGAGACAGTTCGATTCATTTCGATAGATAAGATGTGGGACCGAGCTGGGCGAAGTGAAAATCGTTTGCCTGGACTCGGAGGCCAGGATAGTTGCCAGAAAAGCGATCGGACGAGCAAATGGTCTCGTTCCGTATCGAACTAACCCTTCCTGGCCACAAAAGTTCCGACTGGGAGCGTTCCTGATTGACCGAATCAGCTGATTGTCCCAATCATTCCGGCTCGGATCCCTCACTTGGCCGGGAACCAGGGGCAGTTTGGGTTTGCCAAGATCACAAACCTGCTATGCTGGCAGCCTGCCTTTTGTGGCCCCAATCCATCCGAACTGACACCATCTAGCAGCATGCTGACCAAGCAAAAGAAACTGATCCTTTCCGAATTCCAACGCGACATGATGCGGGCCGCTGGCCAGGCAAACGCGACGCTCTTGGACTACATTCGGCCGCATGTGAAACCGGGGATCACGACGGGGAAAATCGACCAGATGATCCATGACTGGACCTATGGTCACGGTTATCGCGCCGCGACGCTTGGATATCAAAAGTATCCCAAGAGTTGTTGCACGAGCGTCAACGAAGTCATCTGCCACGGCATTCCGGATGACTACGAGCTACAAGATGGTGACATCATCAACGTCGACATCACCACGGTGGTCGATGGATGGCACGGCGATCAAAGCGAAACGTTCCTCCTGGGCGAAGTCAGCGAAGAGAAACGAGCGGTCACGCAGTGTGCGTTCGACTGCATGCACTTGGCCATCGACGCTTTGACTCCCGGTTGCCGCGTCGCGACGATCGGTGAGGCCGTTGTTCCGGAAGCGGAAGGCCGCGGATTCTCGGTCGTTCGTGAATACGTTGGGCACGGGCTTGGGAAACAGTTCCACTTGGACCCATCGATCCCTCACTTCCCGAATCGCCAGAGCCGGATCGATCGTCTGTTCCCGGGCATGTGTTTCACGATCGAGCCCATGATCAACGCGGGCTCACGTTACGCCCAGTGCGACAAGGCTGACGGATGGACAGTCCGCACACGCGACGGACGTCCGTCGGCTCAATTCGAACACTCAATCCTCATGACAGAGACTGGCCCGGAGATTCTCACGAAGACCCAGGACGGTCCTCAAAAGGGACACCAGTTCTAAGAGATTGGTGTTTCCGAGCGGTTGGCTCGCAAGCGATCGGCGCTTGAGCGATTGATTCAGACCGCATCGGCAGTCACGCGGACTCTCAACGAATCGTTGCGAGTTTCGGCTTCCGCGCGCAGACCGAGGCTAGTTCTCGTCCGCTGTTTGTGATGGCGGTTCGAATGCGAACTCTTGCCACTTGATCGCTTTGTCCATCGGGACAATCTGCAGAATCAAGAACCCATTTTGGTACAGCCGCACCGTTCCGGTGGACTGGCTGACCACAACCGAGACCGCTTTGGTCTTTCGAGTGATCGCGGCGGCGGCCCAGTGTCGCGAACCGAGACCCTTGGTCATCTTGAGGTCTTCGTGCGAAACCTCCAGCATCTGGCGACTGCGTTCGATGATGCCTTCCGAGGTGACCACAAACGCTCCGTCGAGCTGGGCGATTTCCTTCGCATCTTCTTGAACCTTGGGATCCAAGATGTTGCGGTGTTTTTTGTTGTACCCGCGAAACGGGTCCGCACCGCTGTCGCTGGCGTGATCGAGGACCCGACGTGTGTCACCGACGACGAACATCGTTCCGACAGCTTTACCCTCACGGCCTTCTCGACCGATCTGCGATGCCAAATCGACGACCGCTTTGATCGTTTTCAGGGGCACGCTGCTCTCGAGCGTCTGCAGGTCGCGAACGGTGAATCTTCGCATCCGCTCGTCTAGCTGCAGGTGACTGATCGAATCCAGACGCCCTTGTTGAAAGCCACTGTAGACCGCAACCACTTCGCCGTTCGTCTTGATCAGTTCATCTGCGGCGGCTTCCAACAAAGCTTCCTGCAATCGTTCCAGCAGTGGAGCTTTCTCTTTGTTCAATGCCAGCGGTTTCAAACCCGCCTCGGCGGCACCGTCCAAATCCTCGATCGTGTCGACGGCGACGATGACCACGTTGTCGTTGGATTCGGTCAGCTCTGAAATTCGCTTCCAATCGGTGCTGCCATCGAGCAACAGTAGCAACGCGTCAGCATTCCGGTCGGCTCGAAGCGCAACAGCAGCCGAAATCATGGCGGCATTCTGTTTGGTCAAACGTTGCGTGGCCATCGAGTCTTAAGCAGCTCCGGATTCAATATGGTCGACCAGGGGGAACGATCATTGCTTCCCTACTTTAGTCCAACCGTGTCTTCATCCAAAGAGGACCGGGACCCCTTGAGGCCCGTTTTAGCCCGACTTTTGCAACATTTTTGCTCGTGGACCAAAGGTGCATTCAGCGATGCTGCTACGCGAATTCAATCGCCGAGTCGCGTGCTGCGTCGCCTTGAGTCGCCTCAGCCGATTCACTGTGTTCAATCAAACCACACTGTTTCAACACGATCGTCATATGAGCGTCGTGACGGCGGCTGACCTTCAACAACACGACCGCATCGTCGTCCGACTCAGCGTGAATCGAATGAGTCAACCAACCTCGAACCAGCTTTGGTGACGAACCACATTGCAACACGTGCCCATCTCCGCTCAATCCCCAAGACAGCGGCGACCAAGGCGTGGCAGGCGTCAGCAACCAACCATCGTCGCCACGCCGTAAACGCAAGCAACTCTTGGCGGGAAAGGGACCCACGGCGTTTTGAGCGAACACGATCACACCGCGTGGATCGGGTGTCGCGAAACCAGGCCAAAGGCGAGCCAAAACGGGATCGAGCAACATCGTTCGGTAGAACTTGACCCGGCGACCAGCCCAGCGAAAAATCAATGCAGCAACAAACAGAATCGCGAAATTGAAGACCGTCGCAAGCGTTGGACTGAAGGCATACACGGCCATCAAAGCCGCACAAAGTGATTTGTTGCAAACCTCAAAGATTGCGTCGACCGTCGGAAACGGTGTCAACCAAACGAGAAACTCGAAGAAGAATTTGACGCTGTTGATCACCAACATGTTGACCGCCATCGCTATCAGCAACAGCGTGTTGGCGGTGAAGCTGAAGATCCCCGCCGTGTACACCGGCACCGCTTCCGCTGCCAACTGAGCCTCGTCGGTGCCAACCGAATCCGCCGTCATCGAAGCGGTGATCTTGATCGCCAGCAGAATCACGATCACCGAATACGCCTCCAGCTGATCCATCGCCTGGGCAAACGGTTTGCTGACCTTTGACAACCTGGGGACGCTGGTCAGAACGGCCAGCACGGCAAAGATCGCAAACAGAGGAACGCTTCTTAGCGGGCCTGATGATCCAAGCAATGCGTTGTCGGTGATCCAATCCGGTCCCCACAAGGAAAGTCCCGACAGACAAGCGACGCCGAAGAAGGGCGACAAAGCCAAAGGAGCAAGCGGTCCCATCCAGTCCGCCAGGTTCAATTGGTCCGCCCAAGCCGTCGCTGCCGCGATGTCTCGCGTGTCGAAGTCGCCTTCGAGAGCGTCGGGAACATCGTCTGGACTCACGGCCGACTGAGTTCGAACGGGCGACGCTGTCTCCGGATTCGATTGCGTGGATCCACCGGTTGGCTCGGCGGGCAGATTCCCTTGGCCGGTCGCTTGGACTGCCAGCCCCATGAACAGCACCATGGCCAGAGTCGTCTTTGCAATCCAATTCATCTCATTCCCTTCGGACTTCTCAATCAAACCGTGGGCTGGTAGCGTTTCGCATCATGAACAACGACGAAGTGAAACCTCAGCACCTCTATTTGACCGGCTACCGCGGGTGCGGCAAAAGTACGCTTGCGAAACTTTTAGCGCAAAGGCTGTCGCTGCCAGTCGTCGACTTGGACGATGTGATCGAATCGACCGCAGGAAAATCAATCACCGAGATCTTCGCAGACGAATCCGAATCCGGTTTTCGCGACCGAGAAGAATCGGCTTTGGTGGAAGTCTCCAAGCGACCAACGCATGTGATCGCACTCGGTGGAGGCGCGATCCTTCGAGAATCGAATCGCAATCGGATCGCTGAATCCGGATGGTGCGTTTGGTTGGATGCGGAACCAGATGTCTTGGTCGCGCGATTGGCCGGCGATGAGACCACCGCCGATCGAAGGCCTTCGCTGACGGATCAATCGGTTTTCGATGAAGTCAAAACGGTGATGAGTAAACGCGAACCGCTCTATCGTGCCTCATCCGATCTGCGTGTCGACACGAGTCACCGCACCATGGACGAGATCGTCGAGGAAGTCTTGAAGGCGTGCCCGCCGAGCATCGGACGAGCCCCGAACTAGACCCAGATCGACGGTCTTGGAAGACCATCGTACGAGGCGGGCTTGTACGATGGTCTTCCAAGACCGTCGCTGGAGCGTGGATTCGACGGGTTTGGGAACCCATCCTACGGTCTAGACGTCGATTTCGCTGGCGTCTTCGGCGCGGTCCATGATGAATCGGAAACGAGCCGATGCGTCGCGGCCCATCAAATCGCTGATGGTGCGATCGGTTTCCAAGTGGTCATCGATCTCAACCTTCAGCAGCGTCCGATTGGTTGGATCGAGCGTCGTGTTCCAAAGCACCTTAGGCATCATCTCGCCCAAACCTTTGAAGCGGGTGATCTCAGGGTTCGCACGCCCAGTGTGCTTCGCCAAGATCCGTTCGCGATCTTCTTCGTCCGCTGCCCAGAACGTTTCTTTGCCGATGTCGATCCGGTACAGCGGCGGTACGGCGATGAACAACCGCCCATCCGCAATCAGCGCTGGCATATGCCGGTAAAAAAACGTCAGCAGAAGCGTGGTGATGTGGTGACCATCGCTGTCCGCATCGGCCAACAAGATGATCCGGTCGTAACGCAAATTCGCCAAGTTGATTGACGGTCCAATGCCGCAGCCCAGCGACGCGATCATGTCCTGGATTTCTTTGTTGTCGAGAATCTTCTTCAGCGTGGCGGATTCGGTGTTCAGAACCTTTCCGCGCAGAGGAAGGATCGCTTGGCAATTTCGATCGCGTCCTTGCTTGGCACTCCCGCCGGCCGAGTCACCTTCGACGATGAACAGTTCCGACTTGCCTTTGCCACCGGACACGCAATCCGACAACTTGCCGGGCAGCAACGTGCGCTTCGAGCCACCTTTTCGCGAAACGGCTTCGCTGGCGGCACGCGATGCGGCGCGAGCTCGCGCGGCGGCGACAATTCTCGCGATCACCGCATCGGCAACCGAGGGATTGTTGTTCAGCCACT
Organism: Rhodopirellula bahusiensis; assembly: GCF_002727185.1. Lineage (NCBI taxonomy): Bacteria > Pseudomonadati > Planctomycetota > Planctomycetia > Pirellulales > Pirellulaceae > Rhodopirellula > Rhodopirellula bahusiensis. The sequence goes on along the minus strand of NZ_NIZW01000023.1, from coordinate 41,422 downwards.
GCTCCATCGCACTCCGAACGCCCGACTCGACCAACCCGTGAGCTTCGGAGTTGTTCAGCCGATCTTTCGTTTGACCCTGAAACTGAGGTTCGGCGACAAAGATCGAAACGATCGCGATCAATCCTTCGCGAATATCCTCGTGAGTGATTTTGACCCCGCGAGGCGTCAGGCTGTGAGTGTCGATGTGGTTTCGAACGGCTTTGACCACACCGCCTCGGAACCCATTTTCGTGTGTGCCGCCGCTGCCCGTTGGAATCCCGTTGACGTAGCTGCGGACGTGTTCATCGGTCGATTCGGTCCACTGGAGCGTAACCTCCACGCGGTCCTCATCATCGACTCGGTAGGTGAACGGCGACTCGTGAATCGTGCGAGCTTCGCGTTCCTTGACGACTTTTCCGAGGTAGTCAACGATCCCGTTCTCATGCAAAAACGTGTCGCGGGTTTTCGCGACTTCATCGACGTAGGTGACCTTCACACCGCGATGCAAGAAGCTGGCCGTTTCCAAACGCTGCTTGATCGTTTCGCCGTTGAACGTCGTGCGTGGAAAGATCGTTGGATCAGGCGTGAACGTGATCGCGGTGCCAGTTCCGCGAACGGTGCCGCGAAGTTTTTGCAACTTTGAAGTTGCATGACCACGGCTGAACGCCATTCGATATTGGGCCCCGTTGCGTTTGACAACGGCGACGAGTTCTTTGCTGAGTGCGTTGACGACCGACGCACCGACACCGTGCAAACCGCCGGACGTTTTGTAGTTGTCACCTTCAAATTTGCCGCCGGCGTGCAGCACCGTCAGCACCATCTCCAATGCAGACTTTTTCGTCTTGGGATGCTTGTCGACGGGAATGCCACGACCATTGTCGCTGACCGAGACCGTTTCACCGTCCTTGTGCAACGTGACCGTGATCTCGGACGCATGACCGTTCATCGCCTCGTCGACTGAGTTGTCGACAATTTCCCAAATCAAGTGATGCAAACCGGCGGAGCCAACACCACCGATGTACATGCCGGGACGCTTGCGGACAGGCTCGAGGCCTTCCAGCGCGGTGATGTTTTTGGCGTTGTATTCTTTCGGTGCAACGGACATGGAGAGAAGACGTTGGAAGTCGAAGGATGAATTGGATGAGTGCGTTCGTGCGATTTGCCCAAGCGGCGTTCACTTGCGCGATCGCGGGGCTAGTCTTCGAAGACGGGTGGCGGTTCGATCGGGTCGCGAACGATTTCGGCGATCTTGCCGTTCTTCTGCAATTCGATGCCACGTCCGCCACGCGATGTCGTTCGGTACTTCGCAGTCGACACCGTTTTCTTGGCACCTCGGTTGGTCACCACGTTCAACAGATCGCGGTCTCCAGTCGAAGGTTTGAACCCGAGCAGTTTGTCGCTCGCCGCCAATTTCAACAGCAGCACGCCTTTACCGGCACCGGACAAGTAGTTGATTTCATCGGCAGGACACACCATCGCTCTTGCGTCCGCCGATACAGCGAGCACGGTTTCCGTTCCGGTGATTGGAACGACATCCACGATGCTGGCACCGGGTTTGACCCGAGCGAACTTACGACCAGCGCGCGTCGTTGGTTCAGCGAATGGCTGCAAACCAAACCGCAACGCATACCCGTCCGTCGACGCGGCGAGAGCGTGCGTCGCGGGGTAGTAGGTGCCCTTCGGATCTTCGCTGATGTCACCCAAAATTCGCGGGTCCATCGAAAGCGCCGCAATGATCCTTTCGCCGTCTTTGAACTTGAATAGCTTTTGAATCGGTTCGCCAAAGCCCGTTGACGCCGGGATGTCGATCATCCGCGCGGTGTAGCAAACGCCGAGGCTGCTAAACAAAGCAATCGTGGATCGCGTGTTGCCTGACACGCACGCCAGCACGGCATCGCCCTGTCGCAGGCGGCTTTTCGAGGGATCAGCGATCTGTTTTTGCCGTTTGACCCAGCCATCCACCGTGACCATGACGTGGCAATCTTCCGCGACGATGAAGTCCTCTTCGGTGTACTCGACTTCTTCGGTTGGCACGACGATGGTGCTTCGTCGTCGTCCAGCGGGAGTGTTTCCGTAGTCCGAAATCAGTGACTGCAGCTCTTCTTTGATGATCGCCCAACGGCCGGACGATGTGTAATCGTCGCGGTCATCGGCCAAGAGTTTGTTGATCTCGTCGACGCGTTTGCGTTTCTTCTTCAGCTCGTCCAGCACGACGTTGATTTCCAAGCGTGCCAAACGATACAGCTTCAATTCCAAGATCGCATCGGTTTGCTCCGCGTCCAATCCATTCGAGGCTTTTACTTTGCGACGAGATTGGGCCGGCGTGAGTTCCTTGACTGGGAACCGCTTCATGATCTTTTCCGCGGCGTCGGCTTTGCCTTCGCTGCTGCGGATGATTTTGATGATCTCGTCGAGAGCATCGAAGATCAACGCGAAGCCTTCGAGGATGTGAATCCGCTTCTCAAGGGCTCGAAGTTCGTTCGTCAGTCGTGCGGTCAGCACATCCAAACGGAAGTGCAGGAAGTACCACAGGATCTCTTTCAACCCGAGCCGTTTGGGCGCGCCGACTTCCGGGTTTTCGGTGGGCGTCAAACAAGTCAGGTTGACGTTGAAGTTGGTTTGCAACGGCGTGTGCTTGTAGAGATACGCGAGCACCTTGTCGGCGTCAGCGTTCTTCTTTAGGAGCAAGTCCACGCGAATGTCTTCGGTCGACAAGTCGCGAACTTCTTGCACGAGAGGCAGCTTGCTGCTGTAAACCAATTCCGCGATGCGTTCGACCATCGCAGCTTTGTTGACACCAAACGGGATCTCCGTGATCCGAAGCGTGTCGCCGGTTCGAGACTTCTCCGCGACTTCGGCGACGCCACGCAGCTTGATCGTGCCGGTGCCCGTCGCGTAGATCTCGCGTAGCTCTTCCTTTGTGTTGGTGATATGCCCGCCGGTCGGGAAGTCAGGACCTTGGATCGCATCACCGGCGACCAATTGGTAGTCCTTGATTTCTGGATTGCCCAGCAACTTCAGCAGCGCGTTGCAAACTTCCTTCAAATTGTGAGGCGGGATGTTCGTGGCCATACCGACCGCGATGCCGGTGGCTCCGTTAACCAGCAAACTGGGAACGCGCGATGGCAACACGACGGGTTCTTCTCGCGTGCCGTCGTAGTTGGGTTTGAACGCAACCGTGCGGCTGGCGAGATCCGCCAAGACCTCTGATGCGATCGGCGTCATCCGGCATTCGGTGTATCGCATCGCAGCGGCATTGTCGCCGTCGATGCTGCCGAAGTTGCCGCTGCCGTCGATCATCGGCGCCCGCAACGAGAACGACTGGCTCATCCGCACGAGCGCTTCGTAGATCGAACTGTCACCGTGGGGGTGGTAGTTACCCATCACGTCACCAACGACCTTCGCACACTTCCGGTGCTTGGCCGTCGCGTCGAGCCGCTGCTGCGACATCGTGTAGAGAATCCGCCTCTGAACCGGTTTCAATCCATCCCGGACATCGGGCAACGCTCGGCTGGTGATGACCGACAACGAGTAGTTCAGGTAGCGATCTTGGGCCGCGAATCGCAGCGGGATGTTTTGAATCTCCGCCAAAAGCGATTCGTCAAACGGATCGACTTTGCCCCGTTTGGAGCGACTGGATGCGGAACTGGAGGTTTTGCGACGTTTCGCCACGCGGAATCAACCTAAATCGTTGGGGACGTTCGTTGTGAAGAGGAGAGCTGTGTCGAGCAGTGAACAGATCGGAACGAAAAAGTGGACTCGCTGATCATTTTGCGAGTTTGGGGGTTATAGCGACCGCGGGGTTGTTAGCGAAACCGCGGATTGCTGCGTTTGATTCACATCGGTCGCCGATTTGGGTTGGAAAGGCTCGTCCGAGTTGGGCGAATCGTGCCTGCTGGGCCGACTTCCCCGTCTTTCGCGATCATCACGCCGCAACTGTATCGGCTGATTTTCCTTCCGATTCCCGTCGAAACCAAATGCCAGACAACTGGTCCGTCGTCGTTCGAGGAGGAACGCGAGATGAAGCGAAATTTGAAAGCAACCGTGGCGATGGCCCGATCAATCACCACTCAAATCACCCGCCGCTCACGCACCATGGCTGCGATTGCCATCGGTACCGCCAGCGTCGCTTTGCTAGCACCCGCCGCAATGGCTCAAGGCGAACACATCGTCAGCTCGCAAGTCATCAGCGACACGGTCGTCGGCTCCAGCGAATCCGGCGGATGTGCCAGTGGTGACTGCGGCGGAGCATCCGGTGCGGTGGGCGTTCAAGGCCGCGAGTATGGACAGCCTGATCTGTTCTACAACTACTACACGCAAGGCCCAGCCAACGCAGCGAACGCACAAATGTACGTGTCGCCTGTGCCGGTTCCTCCCAATGTCGGGCAGACCTACCTGACATATCAGCCTTTGTACCCGCACGAAATGCTTTATTGGCACAAAGACCGCTACCACAACTATTATGACAATGGTCGTGGTATGAACCGCACGCGAGCAATCTATTACAGCCCGCCAGTTCGCCAAGCGGCCAGCAATTTCTACTGGAACACGCTGCGTTTGCCTCGCTGATCCAGCCCACGGCGACGTGATCATTTCGCGAAACTGACTCCCCCCGTCCGTTGTTCACAGCGGAATGTTGTTGCCAAATCCACCGACCTCGAGGATCCCCGAGCTATGAAACGCATCGTCCTTTGTCTCGCCGCCTTGGCCGCTTTCAGCGGCTTGGCCGGTTCGTCCGAAGAAGCCCAAGCAGCTGATCCGTACGCGGTGACCCAAGTTTGGAACCACAACTTCGCTCAAACACGAGCGTGGCACGGCAACTACTACTACGCCCCGTACGGTCAGCCAACCGCACTGGTCGTTCCGCCAACCGCTCACCTGCGTCAAACATATTCGTGGGGCGTCAGCCAGAACACGAATCACCCGATCTACCACCAATACGGTCGCAACGCGAGCTCGCCAGGAGCAGCCGCTCCCGGTCGCTTCCAAGCGACACCGAACTGGCCGAGCCACACCGACCAATTCGGCGTGTACTACGTCCGAGGCCCCTGGTGAACAATCACCGGGTGTCGACGAAAACTCACTGAGTCATTCGAACGCGTTCTCGTGTGCGAATGACCGGCAAACGGATGACCTCGGTCGAATCCGTAACAAAACATGACGACATTTCGGGACGGTGTTCCCGCCGAGCCGCCTCGTCCGGGGGTGGTTTGGCGGAGACACCGTCTCGTTTTTTTGTGCGCGGGCTCTATGAACTTTCTGCTTCATGCTTGCGGCGTGGAACTCGATTGCGATTGGGATTCGAACTCGCCGGATTGCCGCTTCACACAAACAGCGGATCCGAACTCTGCCGCTGAATCCGGAACAATCGCTCCATTCCCCGTCGTCCGCGTGTCTTTTGGCCCTCACCGGACGGTTGTTCACCGACGAGCCGGCTCGGTCCGATTCAGCGACCTAAGTTTCAGGGTCACAATCCAGCGATTGCGCAAACGACCGGCAACTCAGCCAGAATCAAAATGAACTCAACGCACGTTTTCAGCCTTTGGAACGTCTGTTCATTTGAGACACAGTCCGAGCATCGAAAAGTGGACCGAACAGGCCGACTTTGCCGATAAGAAGCTTGCTGGATTGAGACGAAAGCATTTTTCCGTCTCACAAATCAAATCTTCTTTGGTGCGTCATGGCTCGCTTGCAATCATCGATCGGATTAGTCACCGGAACCGACATCGTCGGGACTGTCGACCAATTGATGGCGATCAGCGCGCAACCCCGCGACCGGATTCTCGCCAAAACCGAGGAACTGCTCGGGCAACAAAACCAAATTGCTTCGCTGACCGCATCCGTGATCGGTGTGCAGTTGGCTGGCGATGCGCTCGGTTCGTCGGCGTTGTTCAGCAGCAAGAACGCAAGCTCGTCGAATGAAGACGCGCTGTCGGTCTCGACTCGCGACGAAGTCACCAACGGCAGCCACCTCGTTCGTACGCTTCGCACCGCGGCCACGCACAGCGTTTCATCGGCACAAACATTCAGCTCGACCGACGAGGCATTGAGCCTGGCGGGATCGTTGACGCTGAAACCCAGCGGCTTCGTCGACACCAAAGTCAGCCTGTCGCAACTCAACAACGGATTGGGTGTGGAAGGCGGTTCTATCCGGCTGACCGACCGCAGCGGGAACTCCGCCGAAGTGGACTTGTCACAAGCGCGAACGGTCGACGATGTCTTGCAAGCGATCAACGACGCCGATGTTGGCATTCAGGCAACGACATCGGGCGGGAAGATCAAACTGATCGATCAAACCGGCCAAACCTTCAGCAATCTAAAAGTCGAACAACTTGGCACCGCGGAAACGGCGGCCGATCTTGGTTTGCACGGCATCGATGTCGCGGCAAACAGCGTTGATGGGAACGACATTCCGTTGCCCGATGGCGTGGATTCTTTGAACGGAGCCAGCCTCTCGCAATTGGGCGGCGGGAATGGTCTCGGCACACTGACGTCGCTCGACATCGAAACCGGAGACGGCACGTCCGCTAGCATCGACGTATCCGGTGCGACATCGCTCAATGAAGTCATCGACGCGATCAACGGCAGTGGCCTCGACGTCATCGCACGAATCAACGACGCCGGAAATGGCCTTCGAATTCGCGATGTATCCGGAGGTCCCGGCACGTTCGAGATCAGCTCAGCCGACGACACCGCTGACAGCCTTGGTATCGCAGCCTCAACGACCGACGATATCGTGGTCGGCGAAGATCTAAATTTGCAATCGGTGACGCTGGAAACCAAACTCTCCGAGCTCAATTCGGGTGATGGGGTCGGCACAGGCAGCTTCACGATCCGTGACAGCAATGGTGCCGTGGGCGCTATCAACCTGACCGTTGATGAGATTGAAACCGTCGGCGACTTGATCGACCAAATCAATGGACTCGACATTGGCGTCGAAGCAGCGCTCAACGAGAGCGGCGACGGTGTTGTCATCACCGACAATGCTGGTGGAGCAACTTCTCTAAAGATCACCGACACCGGCGAAGGCACGGTGGCTGCGAACTTGGGACTGGCCGGAACAGCGGATGCCGGATCCAGTCTTACTGGTAGTGAATCGCTGACGATCGATATCACCGAAGACGACACCCTGGAATCGATCGTCGAAAAGATCAACGAAGCAGATCGCTACGCGGACGCTTCGATTGTTGCGAACTCCGACGGTACCTTTGGACTGCAGATCCGCAGCAAAAAGGGCGGAGAAGCCGGACGTATCTCGGTGAATTTGGAAGGCGTCGACTTGAATCTTCGGACCAATTCGAAAGGCCAGGACGCACTGATTTCGATCGCGACTGATGGAGGCACAGAACGTTTCCTCACATCGACCGACGGTGTCTTTGAGGATGAGATCAGTGGGCTGAACCTGACCATCAAAGAAGTGTCGGATGAACCGATCACCGTCAACGTCGAAGACGATCCAGACACGATCGTTTCCGCGATCAAACGTTTTGCGGATCAATACAACAAATTGATCGACAACATCGAAGAGGTCACGTTCTTCGACGCCGAAGCGAATGAAGTCGGATTGTTGTTCGGATCAACCGAGACGTTGCGAATCCAAAACGGATATTCGCGACTTTTGACTGGGACGCTTCCGTTGAGCAGCGGCGACTCGATTCGTTCACTCAGCCAAATCGGCGTCCGAATGGATGAGAACGGTGAATTGCAGGTCGACGAAACGAAGCTGAAGTCCGCTCTTGCGACCGACTCCGCTGCCGTGGAAGAGTTCTTCAACAAGACCAATGACGATGACGAAAACATCGGAATGGTTGGGCAACTGAAGCAACTGGCCGACACATACGCCGGTGCTGACGGCGGCATGTTGATTCGCAAGACGCAAACTCTGAGTGCCCACATCGAACGCAACGACGATCGCGTCGATTCGATGAATGATCTGTTGGAGTCTCAGCGAGAACGACTGCTGAAGCAGTACTACGACATGGAACAAGCCATCGCCAAAATCCAGGCGAACACTTCGTCCATCGGCGCGATTGAATACATCGGACCGGTTGGTTCCGAGTGATCCACGCTTCGTCGCGTTCTAGCGACGAGTCAGCATCACAACTACCCGCGCAGCGATTGCTTCGCTACGCCCGACCGCGTCGACTCCTTCGCCGGTCTTCGCTTTCAAACCGATTTGACCAACATCGGTTTGCAGCATCTCAGCGACCACCTCTCGCATCGTGTCGATGTGCGACGCCATCTTCGGCTTTTGAGCCAGAATCACCGCATCGAGATTGTTGATCTCGTAACCAGCTTCCTGCACGCGGCGAAGAGCTTCGACGACAAAGTCGCGACTATCCCGGTCGCGATTGACTTCGGCATCGTCCGGGAACAATCGCCCAATGTCAGGTCCCGCGATCGCGCCCATCAGAGCATCCGTGACCGCGTGCAACAAAACGTCCGCGTCGCTGTGACCGATCGCGTGAAATTCACCGGGAATGTCCACGCCGCCAACTCGCAGCGGCCCGCCTTCGCCCAGTCGATGCGAGTCGTAACCCAGTCCAATTCGAAAAAGGAGCGGTTGAGAAGTGGTCATCGATGGAACCGTCAAAGAGTCAGGATCGAGTGAATTGACGCTGAATCAGCCAGCTTGCAGCTTTCGCAGCTTGTCGATTTTGTCGTCAAAGACCTTTTCGGCATGTTGGATGGGCACGCTGGCCCGTCAGAGTCATGGATGTCGGCCAAGAATGGCCAAACTACAACAAAGTCAACAAGCCGTTCGACGGCAATCAACGTAATGTTTGGACCAGAACAAACCATCCCCCGGTTTCTTGCGTACGTGCCGGACAAGGAACCTCCTGGACCAACTTTCGGATGGGGCCCCGCCCTTTCGCGATCGCTTCCAATTTGGTGTGCTTTCTCGCTCCTCCGCACGTTTTCTCTCCTCGGCTTTTCGAATGCTCGCTTTCTCGAACCTACATTTTCGACGGTCGCGCCGCCTCGCTGCCGTGCCTGCTTTGACAGCGGCAATGCTGGTAGCTGGATTGAACTTCGCCGGCCCGAATGCACAAGTCTCGGCGCAGCCACCTGGGACCGATGCCGTTGATGCATCGGGGGCGGACGCTGGAACGGGTGCCCCGGCCGCCGAAGCGGCGCAGCCCCCCAGCCAGAACGTCGATGGCGGACGGGTCAAAGATGATCCCAAAATGATTGCGGAAACTTTGGCGGAGATGCCAGAAGACGTTCGCAAAGAAGCGGAGGAGACCTACGCGAAGTTCAAAGCGACTCATGAAAAGCTGCTCGAGTCGATGCTGCAACTTCGCCAGTTGCACATTCGATTCAACAACGACATCGACCGCAGCCGCGAAGCCGCGAAAGCCTTCCGGGCGCAGCAGCACGAGACATGGGATCTGATGCAGGAACAAATGGAGAACTCGGTCAAGGTTTTCCGATTGCTTCCCAGTCCCGAAGCGGCCAGCTACATGGTCACGATGGTTCAGCATCACTTCGACAATGACATCTACAGCGCCACGTCCTACGAAGCCGCGGCCAGATTGATCGACATCGGCCAGAACTATCGCTATCTCTTCCTCACCGCCGCTCGCGCCGGGATCTCCAACGGTGAGTTCGCCACAGCTCGCAAGGTCTACGAGACGCTCAAGCCGGACGAGTTGGAAAAGGTCGACATGGCGAACAAGCACTTCTTGGATGAGCTGGAGCGGCAATACAAAGAAGAAATGGAGCTGATGGAAACGATCGATCGGGACGCCTTGCCCCAAGTTCGATTCAAAACCACCCGCGGCGATGTGTTGATGGAACTCTATCCCGGCGAAGCACCATCAACGGTTGCCAACTTCTTGAAGTTGGTCGAAGAAGGCTTCTACGATGGACTGGACTTTTCGCAAGTCGTTTCCAACATGCTCGCCTTGTCGGGAGATTCGACCGGTGACGGACGCGGCAACAGCGGCAAGTTCCTGATGGACGAACATGACCAAGAGAAATCGCATCACGCCCTTCGCGGATCCGTGGTGATGGCAAAGATTCCAATGGGCGAAGGCCGGTTCATCGAAAACTCCGCCAGCTCACAATTTGCGATCTTCTTTCTACCCGTCGCGGGAGCATCCAGTCAGCAAACGATTTTTGGACGTGTGATCGACGGAATGGATCGCGTCAGTGCGATGCGGCGAAAGGACCCGTCGGAGTCCGATGAGAAGAAGCTTCAGCTGCCACCCGATGCGATCATCTCCGCAGAAATCGTTCGCAAAGGACCGGAATTGCCCGAACCGAACTACGTCGACGTCCAAGCTGAACTGAAGAAGGCCGAAGAAGCGGGCCTGATCAAGCTGAAAAAACCGGCGGAATGACCTCACTTTTGCCAGTTTCGCGACTCGCAGACCACCAATTGTTGGTCCGTTCTTTGCAACGGGGTTAGACTGGACGCACCAAACGGCGGCAACAGACGGCCCCGTTCCCACCTCGACGACATCCCACCCTCGCGAACACTTCATGCCCAAACGCACCTCTGCTCGCAATGAGAACGCGCCATCAAGCCAGACGGACGGCGGCCAAGATGCCGTTTCCGAACAGTCGGTTGTGATGAACCAGCGTGCAAGTCGTCGAACTTTTATCCAAAGTGGCGGCATCATGCTCGCCGGCGGCAGCGTCCTGGGGACCAATCTCAGCGTCGCCCGCGGTGCCCATGCTTACGGTGACGATACGCTAAAAATCGGTCTGATCGGCTGCGGCAGTCGCGGTACGAATGCGGTGATCCAGGCGATGAACACCGACGGCGCAACTCGCTTGGTCGCGATGGCGGACGTCTTCGAAAGCAACGTTCAGTCTTCCTACCGAGCCATCAAAAGCAAGCACGGAAAGAGTGATTCGCATGGCCAACGCGTCGATGTCGAGGGAGCTCGATTCATCGGCCTGGACGGCTGGAAGCACGTGCTGCAAAGCGATGCCGACATCGTTTTCCTGACGACTCCTCCTGGCTTTCGCCCATTGCACTTCGAAAAGGCTGTCGAAGCTGGCAAGCACGTCTTCATGGAAAAGCCAGTCGCGACGGACGCCCCCGGAGTACGCCGTGTGCTCGCCGCCAACGAAATCGCTCAGCAAAAGGGTTTGGCAGTCGCCGTTGGTTTGCAGCGTCATCACGAAGCTCGCTATCGCGAATGCATTGAACAACTGCATGAAGGAGCGATCGGCGACCCGATCTTCGCACGTGCCTACTGGAACGGTGCCGGATCCAAACTTCGCCCGCGTCCAAACAACGTTTCCGAGCTGGAATATCAGCTGCGTCAGTGGCAACACTTCAATTGGATCGGCGGAGACCACATCGCGGAACAACACGTTCACAATTTGGACGTGATCAACTGGTTGCTGGGCGAGCACCCCGCAACGGCTCAAGGCCAAGGTGGGCGTGACACGCGATCTGACCAGACGCTTGGTGAAACGTTCGATCACCACATGGTCGAGTTCACTTACTCCAATGACGTTCGGCTGCTCAGCCAGTGCCGGCACGTTCGAGGATGTTGGAACAGTGTCAGCGAACACGTCCATGGCACAAAGGGCAGTTGTGACGTCAGTGCCGCGATCATTCGCGACACGACCGGAAAGATCGTCTGGCAGAGTTCGCAAAAGAACTCCAAGGACAAAGGTTGCCAACAAGCTCAGAACGATTTATTCGCGTCACTTCGAAATGGCGAGATTCCCAACGAAGGCGACTACGGAGCAACCAGCACCATGACCGCGATCATGGGGCGAATGGCGAGCTACTCGGGCAAGATCGTGCGTTGGAACGAGGCCCTGCAGAGCGAGCAATGGCTGGCCGATGTGGACGCGATGCATTCCCTGCGAGACATCGCTCCGGTTCAGCCACTCCCCAATGGCAACTATGAAGTTGCAATCCCAGGCCAAACCAAAGTCATTTAGAAGACGCACCGATCCGAATCGGTGCGATTTTGTTGGAAGTCATCGGCCTGATGACGCTGGCCCACGTCTCTATGGGCAATGTCTTCTACGGAAGACTCGCGACAAACCGGGTCAGCCGGTTGCTGAAGTCTCGCACGTCGGTCCCAACCACTCGTTCGAAATCGATCATTCGTTGACCGGATCGATAGGTTTCAAATGGTGGACGCGTGGCCGTGAAGTTCAGGACATCCGCGAAAGCTTCGGTGTCTCGTTCGGCCAAGTAGAACATCATCGACCATGCCAACGCGTACGCGGTGTGAATGGTCGTTGGATTGCGAAACAGATCGTCGCTCCGAATCATGCGATCGACCCATCGAGCCACCTCGTTGGGGTCGTCCATGTCGATTGTGTCGCGAAGTTGCCGGACGGAATCTGTGTTCACTCGTTCGACCAATCGGGTTCCGGATCGCCCGGAACTCATCGCATCGGGTTCAAACATTTGCCCGATGCCTTCGGTCACCCAGCTCGGCGTGTCGTTCACGCGGCTGTGCACACCGCAATTGAATGCGGATTGATGGGCGGCTTCGTGACGAACGGTGGCGGCAATCATGCTGATCGCCCCGCCGTCATGGGTCATCACTCGATTGCACTTATTTGCGTACAGTCCCGCGACACGAGAAACATCGATTCCCAAACGAGCGATCTCGTCATACATCGCTCTCGCGTCCGGCAAAACAACCGCGACCATCGGGAATCGGCCTTGGCGGACTTTCACGCCGCGACGTTCCATGTACGTGACAAACGATCGATGGCATTGCTCGAACATTTTGGGCCAACGGTTTCCGCGGCCTTTGGGTTGCACCACCAAGAAATTCTGTGTGGCGATGACTTCAAACTCTCGACCAAATTCAGCTCGCAATCGATTGCGGAGCTCGACCGAGGATGTGGGGTGAAATTGCCCGCCAATCGACCGCATCGCCTGCGACTTGTCCGCTCGACTGATCGTGTGCAGCCATCCGTCTCGACCAATGACCAGTGACTCGGTCTGCGACTCGATCAGATGCAGACCGCTTTGCCAGCTGTTTCCAACTCGAAACTCAACCAACCCGGGCCGAATGGAAGGAGTCACCGATTTCGATGACACCAAGTGCTTGGCAGGTTCAGGCGAAGCCGGTGCGACGGGTTCACCAATGGCGTCGCCGGCTGACATTCCGCCCAAAACGATGGCAGCAATCAACGCGACCGCTCGCTTCTGAGACGAACGAACCCCAGTGAAAGGCGTGAGGCATCGATGTTGGGTGCCAGAGGGCCCGATACTCAACATTTTCGCGACGGTGGTGAAAGTCATCGACATGATGGAAATCAACGGCGAGGAACAACGCAGGAATACAACCGAACCGTTGATGCCCCGCAACACCCACGCGATCTACTCAAGCCTAGGTTAAGATTGAAGGAGCGGGCGGACGGTCAACCTTTTTGAACGGAAGGTTCCTCATACCCTCGCGGTTGTAACGCCGACTGTTTGATATTCAGTTCAAAACTTATCTCGAAAGCTTGACATGCACCGTTTTTACATCGCGTTCCAACGGCTTGTTCCGATTGCGGTGACCTTCCTGGCACTCTTGCTGCCCGCCTCCGTTGGATCCGTTGTGCTTGCACAGGACGCTTCCGATGCGACGGACCTGGAACTGGAGGTTCCACTTTGGATCGCGGAATTGGATGCTGACGAAGCGCAGACGCGAAGAGCTGCCGAGCAGAAGCTGATCAAAGCGGGTCCGAATGCTTCCGACTATCTCCCCGCGATCCTTGATGACCTGTCCATTGAAGCTCGCGAACGCCTCAATCGAGTCCGTGCGGAATGGGCGAAACGGAAAGCGGAGACGCATGTCGAAGCTCAACTGATTCGGATGCAAAACGCCAAAACGCTCGGTGAAGCTTTGGAAGCGATCTCAACCGTCAGTGAAGTTGAATTCGATCTCGAATCCGCCGGCCCGGGAGTGGATCCCAATCAATCGATTCAAGCTCCGCGTTCGCCGTTGAACTTTTGGCACGCGGTCGATCATGTGCTCGATCAAGCCAACTTGGACATCAATTTCTACGGCGGCGATCGAACGAAGTTGATGCTGATCCCGCGGAAGGAAAACCGCCCGTCTCGTGTCGAGTCGGCCGCGTACATCGGGATCTACCGACTTGAACCCACGGTGGTAACCGCCCGACGTGTTTTGCGTTCGCCAGAACTGAGTGGGTTGAACTTGAATTTATCCATCGAGTGGCAACCCAACCGAACTCCCATTGGCCTGTCACTGCCAATCAGCGCCGTCAATGGAAAACTCGATTCGGGCGAAGCATTGGTTCCTCAAACAAGCGGCGAGACCATCGACATCGCGACGAACAGCGAGATGGCCCAGAGCGAATTCTTCCTGCCGTTGCAACTTCCAAACCTTCCGGCCGAACGAATCGATCGCCTGTCCGGAACTCTCACTGCGATGATCCCCGGTCGACGGGAAGAGTTCGCGTTGGATTTGAATGAGACCGCCGCGTCCCATACCGAAGACCAAATGACGGTTTCCATCGAGGCCGTCCGCGATGCTGATCCGCTTCGCGAAATTCGCGTCGGTGTTGAACTTGACTCCGCTGGCCGATCGCTTGAAAGCCATCGACAATGGATCTTTGAGAATGAAGCCTATGTCTTGTTGGAAGACGAAACGCGACTGGATCACTTGGGATACGAAGTGTTTCGTCAAACCGACTCAGGCGTCGGCATCGGATACCTGTTCGACTTTGGTGCCGCTGGATCACCGCCACCGGGATCCAAATTGATCTACGAATCACCGACGTCCGTTGCCCAAGATGCCGTCGACTTCATCCTCAACGACATTCCTACACCTTAGCAATGAGCATGAAACAAGTGCCGGTTCGACACACCGCCAACCAACTCCCATCATTTTGCGAGGCGGATGCACTTGCTACCTAATAATTGGCCGGTGAGAAGCGTTAGTTCGGTGAGGAATGCCCGTTCGTTTCACATCGTGCTTTGCACCGATCAGTGATCCGTCGATACCCGTCCAACCAAAACATGACCAATGACGATCAACATGGAACATTTTCGCAACGGTCTTCTTCTTATCTTGCTTTCCATCGCAGGATGCGGTCAGCAGTCCAGTCAATTCTCTACCAAGCTTGACTTGGTGAGCGAGCAAGCCGTTCAGGAACGAACGGCAGCAGCTTTCTCAGTTGCTCAAACTCCGAACCGAAGTTCGGAGATTGATGAGGCTGACTCTGGGGCATTGGAAGACGATCAAACAAGCAAGGTTGCAAAATCAAATCGCCGAATCGTCTACAACACGCATCTTTCTCTGGTCGTGAAAGAATACGCGATCTTCGAATCAGAATTGCCGGACCTTGTCGATCAGCATGGGGGTTTCATTTCCAATAGCGAAACGAATCGCCGCTACAACAATCGACAGTCTGGACTGTGGGTTGCTCGGATACCAGTCGCAAACTACGTGGACTTCCTTCAAGGCGTCACCGGATTGGGATTCGCCGAATCTCGCACCGAAGACGCTCAAGATGTCACTGCGGAGTTCGTCGACGTTGAGGCGAGAATCCGAAACAACAAGAAGCTGGAAGAACGCATCATCACCATGCTCGAGGAACGAACCGGAAAGCTTTCCGATGTCTTGGAGATCGAACGTGAACTATCACGTGTTCGCGAAGAAGTCGAACGCATGGAAGGACGCTTGCGAGTACTAGCGGATCGTTCTTCTTTGGCGACCATCACGATCAAGTGCCGCGAAGAAAAGGAGTACGTTCCTCCGGCGTCACCAACATTCAGCTCACGGATCCAAATGTCATGGTCGGAATCCATCAACGCGATGAAGCAGACCGGTGAAAACATAGCCATCGCCGCAATCGCGGTCCTGCCGTGGTTGTTCGTGTTCGCCGTTCCGATTCTGGTGAGCGTTGCCGTGGGCAGACGCATCCTTCGCAAGCGATCGAAGTAGCAGCGAACACGAGCCCATGGTCACCGGATGGTGGGTGGCGACATCCGACCATCCGGCACGCTGATCCTCAACCACATCCCGACTATGAAACCGCGAGTTTGCTACGCCAAAACTTCGCGAATCAGATGGCCTTCGACGTTCGTCAAGCGTCGCTCGATGCCGTTGTGTTCGAAAGTCAAACGCTCGTGGTCGAGCCCCAACAGGTGCAGAATCGTGGCGTTCAAATCATAGAGCGGGTGAATGTCCTCGACCGCTTTCTGACCTAGTTCGTCCGTCATCCCGTGACTGACACCTGGCTTCACCCCGGCCCCCGTCATCCAACACGTGAATCCATCCGGGTTGTGATCACGACCTTTGGCACCTTTTTGAAAGAACGGCATCCGTCCGAACTCGGTGCACCATACGATCAGCGTGTCGTCCAAGAGCCCACGGGCTTTCATGTCTTTGATCATCGCCGCGGTGGGCTGGTCCAAAATCTCAGCGTGTGTGTCGTACTGTTCCTTCAACTTGCCGTGCCCGTCCCAGTTCAGAGCCCCACCGCTGGCGTAGGCTCCATTGAACAACTGGACAAATCGCACGCCGCTTTCAATCAAGCGTCGAGCCAGAATGCAGTTTTTCGCGTAAGCGGCACGGTTTGGATTGGACTCGTCATCCGCCCCATAACTCTTCAGCACATGTGCGGGTTCGGAGCTCAAGTCCGTGATCTCGGGGACACTCAACTGCATCCGCGCGGCCAACTCATAGCTCGCGATTCGAGCCGCCAGTTTGCTGTCACCGGGATGTTGATCCAGATGGCGTTCATTCATTCGTTGGAGCAACGATCGGCTCGCTTCGTCCGCCGCGTCGGAGATACCTGGGGCCTGGAGGTGCCGGATCGGTGATTTGGAACTGACGGTTGTCCCTTGAAACGCAGCGGGCAGAAAGCCAGGTCCCCAGTTATTGGAACCGTTCTGCGGCACACCTCGCGGATCCGGAATTGCCACATAAGCGGGCAGGTTCTGGTTCTCCGTTCCCAATGCATAGCTGGTCCATGCACCCAGGCTCGGGAAACCATCCAGTTGGCTGCCCGTCGACAAAAAGTTTTCGGCTGGTCCGTGGGTGTTGGTGATGCTGGTTAGCGAATGAATGAACGCGATGTCATCCGTCAACTCCGCCAGGTGCGGAATCATGTCACTGACCCATTTTCCAGTTTGTCCGCGTTGGCGAAATTTGTATTGCGGACGTGCCAAGTCGCCCGCCGGTCCTTGAAAGGTGACCGCGGGGCCTCCTTCCAATGGGCGTCCGTCAAGTTCGATCAGTTTGGGTTTGTATTCCCATGTTTCCAACTGGCTGACACCGCCCGCGCAGAAGATCACAAGAACATTCTTGGCCTTTGCAGGGAGGTGACTGGTCCGCGTCGCGAAAGGACGGGCTGGATCGATCTGTGGCTGATCAGCCAAAAGGCAATCTTTCGACAGCAAGTCCAACAGTGCGATGGATCCCAAACCTGTCGCCGCGTTTCCAAGGAACCCGCGACGATTCAAGAAGTGCCGACCGCTCGTGGAAAGGTTGGGAGTGGACATCGAGGAAAGGCTTTTGAGAAAGGGCAGGATGAACGACGAGGGATGGAAGTGTCGAACTTCAAGGAACGAACAAGAACTCGTTGCAGTTGAACAAGGCTCGACAGAACGTCTCGAGCCCGAATTCTTCCACGACGCTGACCGCGTCCGTCAATTCTTCACTGGTTGGCTCGCGGTTCAGTCCCAACCAGTAGGCTTGCTCAACCTGTTCGTCAACATCGTACCCAGCCCGCTCGTGCAGGGCATCGGCGAACGCCTTTGCTTGTTCGATGACGAAGGGACTGTTGAACAAGTTGAGAGCCTGGATCGGCGTTGTGGATTCGATCCGACGCGCCGCACTCTGTCCTCCGTCGGGGCAGTCAAACGCACCGAACACCGCGTCGCGTTCCCGCCGTACTTTGTGTGCATAGATCATTCGCCTCAGGCCGTCATCTTTGAATGATTCCACCGGAACAAACCCAGACAAACCACCTCGCTTGTTGAACTGACTGAAACCACGTCCACCCATCTTCAAGTTCAGCCGACCATTGACAGCCAAAATCGAATCGCGAATTGCCTCGCCGTCCAAGCGTCGCGATGGGTAACGCCAAAACAACCGCACGTCCGCGTCTCGCGCCGCGAATGTTTCGTTCTGCTGCGTGGACTGACGATAGGTCGATGACAAAACGATCACGCGGTGCAAGTGTTTGATCGACCACTCACCTCGAATCAACTCCAATGCCAACCAATCCAACAGTTCGGGATGCGTCGGTAGAGAACCATTGCGGCCAAAGTCATTGGGGGTGTCGACGAAACCTACACCAAAGTGCCATTGCCAGATGCGATTCGCCATCACCCGGGCCGTCAGTGGGTTGTCAGGATTCGCGATCCAATTGGCCAAGGCTTGTCGGCGTTCTTGTTCAGGCGTGTCGATGGAAAGCTGGACATTGCCCAGTGATCGCAGCACGGCGGGAACCACCTGTTCCTTGGGCTGCTCGGGATCACCTCGATTCAAAAGATGGATGTCATCGGGTTCGCGAAAAACTCCAGCGAACACCTTCGGCCCATTTTGGCTTTGTCGGATCTTCCGTTCGAGTTTAAGTTTCTCATCCTGGAGCGGACTCGCCACACGCATCTCATCCGGCGTCAGTCCAGCGAGTCGGAATTCAGTTGAAGGCTCGGTGTCCGCGTCCCATGCATCGCGATCCGTGGAGTCAGCGAGTCTTCGCCAGCCTTGGTCCGTTGCTGCTTCGATGATGTATTCGATCGGTAAGCGATCATCAAACTTTCCGTTTCGATCGCGGCCCCAAATGACCCGTTCGATTTTCTGCTCGGTCGCGAATTCCAGTTCCACCCAACCCTTCCCGTCTTCGTTGGACATCCAAGAACTCGAGTTGCCGTAGCGGCCGTCATTGATGAAACTCGGATCGTGCCGATTCGCGACGAGGCTGTCGCCGGATGTTTTCACTGTGGTTCCCACGCTCGCCAAAGCGACATTCTGGCCCTCTACGTTGAAGACTTCCAACTCATCGAGGCATGGTTCCAACCGATTGGTCGCCAAGACAGTGAAACGTAGCCGCTTCGCACGCACTGGTGCAATGCGATCAGTGTTGACGGTCGCTTGAACCGTTTTGCGTGGCGGCGGGAGGTGCGTTAGTGTCGTGAGGTGGTCCTTCGAGACACCCGCTTCCAAGGTGTAGGAGGTCGCAAGACGATCCGTGAACTCTTGTTCGCGATCGCGGCTCCAAACCACTTTTCCGATCCGCATTGCTTCGGGCAATTCAAACATCACCCAACCGGTGCCCTTGGTGTTGGACATCCAACTGCGAGCGTTCCCGTACTCACCATCGTTGATGTGCTCTAGTTTGTGCTTGCCTGATTCCGAGCTGCCCGAAGCTGTGACTTGAGTTCCCAGCGAAGCCAATGCGACGTTTCGCGGTTCCGCTTCGTCGGTGAAGATTTCAAACTCATCGATGCAAGGAGCAATCAACCCAAGCTTGGGATGCAGATTGGAATGGTGGATGGTGAACCGAACAAACTTAGCCTGCAACGGTTCAAACGATTCGGTGTTTTCCTTAGCATTTGTGCTGCGTACCGGAGCATCCTCGCTCAGCCTCGGTCTAGCGAGCGGAACGAACCGAGAGAGTGTGCCATCGATCTCAGCAACGCGTTTCCTCCAATTCTTCGCCTGCAGTTTGCGTGCTTCGGATTCGGGCGTCTTCAATTCGCGATCCTTGTACTCGACTCCCGCCACAAACGCTTGCATGCTGTAGTAATCCTTCGCCGAGATCGGATCAAACTTGTGGTCGTGACACCGGGCGCATCCGACGCTCAAACCGAGGAACGTTTGCGACACGTTGTTGACAATTTCATCCAGCGAATCCTGGCGGGCCAACCGTTTGGAAGGCTCGTCGGCGCCGATTTGTCCGGGCAACAAAACTGAGGCGGTGACCAGGAAACCGGTTGCCCGATCTCGCCCCATCGCATCGCCCACAATTTGTTCTTTGATGAATCGATCGTATGGCGTGTCTCGGTTCATTGATTCAATGACGTAGTCACGATACGGCCAAGCATTGGGGCGTTCCGTGTTGACCTCAAAGCCGTGCGTGTCTGCGTAGCGAACGACATCCAGCCAGTGCTGGGCCCAGCGTTCACCGTACCGAGGGGAATTCAGAAGTCGCTCAACAACCTCGCTGTACGCTTCTTCGCCGAATTCGACACGTCTTAGAAAGTCATCGACCTCATGCGGAGTCGGTGGCAATCCCGTCAAATCAAATGTCACCCGGCGTAACCAGATCACCGGATCGGCCGGCGGCGAAGGTGTCATTCCTTCTTGTTCCAACCGCGAAAGCACAAAACGATCGACTGGACCGCGGGGCCAGCCTTCATTCGAGACTTGCGGGATGTTGGGCGTCACAACTGGTTTGAACGACCAGTGATCCATCCGGTCTTCCAAGACCGCCAAATCAACTCCTTCCGGCCAATCGGCTCCCTGCTTGATCCAGCTTGTCAGTGTCTGAATCTCCGCCGACGACAATGGGGCGCCCTCCGGTGGCATTCGCGAATCTTCGTCGTCGCTCGTCACCAGCTCAATCAACGGGCTTTCATCGGGCTGGCCTTCGATCACCAACGGCCCCCATCCATCGCCGCCCTTGAACGCTTCGGACTTGATGTCCACTCGCAAACCGCTCTGCTGCTTTTCCTCGCCGTGACAAGAGTAGCAATGCTGTTGCAAAATCGGCCGCACGTCGCGAACGAAATCCACTTCGTCAGCTGATAACAGACGAGGAGTCACACTTCCGATCGCGAGAACGAGAAGAGGCAGGACGAACAGGCGTGAGAGGCGGGGCATGGAATTCCTACAGGACACTCATCGCGGGGACGACAACCGGCGTGGTGTTTCTCAAACTCCAATCAATTCGTCACGTAAGCAGAATCGGAGGTGAAACAAGTGCGGTCTGGTTGGGGAGGGTCGTTGGGTGGGACCGTCAAGTGTAGCTGATCTTCTATGTCGCAGTTGCTCCTCCATGGAGTCCCCGCTAGACCGAACGGGCACTTCGGTTCGACCTTGGCGTGATAGCGGCGTCTCCTTCTCTTCGGTTGGAAGTTGCTTTACCCGAGGTTCATATTTTTGCTGTCGGAAAGCAGCAAACGCAGATCGAACGCTTGCAATCGCACCGTCAAACTTTACTTTCGCGGCATGGGTCGCAATCTGAATCTGGCAGCGATCTATCCAGTCGAGATGATTCCGTATTGTGATCGCCTTGCGAAGATCATTGGTGACTACCCGAGCATCAAACGATGCGGTTCGATCTGGGCTTGGTCCCGCGTCCAACCTCTGCGTCGACCACGATGCATTACGACTTGGATGTGCCTGCCGGCGCCCCTCGTCATTCTGTTGATGATGCTCATTCCAATTGATTGGGCGTAGCAGGTCTCTTAATGAACAGTTCGGCCTGCGGAGTCCTTGCGGACTGCCGCGGTGGCTTGTGTGATCAGGCGATCCGACGCGACGCAGGTCATCTTGGACGTCCGATGCAAACCTCTCTACTGCGATTCTTCTCCGCGGCAGCAGTAGCCATGCTGTTGCTGGATCGAACGAGCGTCGCGAACGAAGTCGACTTTGCCAGCGGATTCGTTCACGGGTTGTCAGTTCATGGCGGAACGAGTGACAATCACGCAAAACCATAGCAAGGCAGGGCGTGTTTGGATCCGGCACCACTGCTTTCCTGTTCAGTCCACGTTCAACAAGCAAGGTTCTCGCGGTGGCCTCGAAATCCAAGAAGAAAAAGAAGGGCCAGCGAGGCTTGAAGGCTTCCAACGGCCCCACCCGAGTCATCGACGTGCGACAAGCGATGACGCAACATCTGCATGACGCCGCGTTCATCAGATTGGACCAACTTCTCGGTTCGGAAGCGGGAGCGACTCATCTGGCACTTGCCGCCGACGTGTTCACGCTTGGATCCAAAGCGGCCGAATCGTTTGTCTTCGTTCCCAAAGATCCAGATGCACTGTTGGCCAGGATCGACTCAATCCTTGAACGTCTGAAGATCAACGATTCGTTCACAACCGGCGAATCGGATCGCGTCGATGCCATTCACGAATCAGCCAAACGTTTGCGGAACATCTTCGGTGGGGAAGCGATTGCGGATCCCGATCTGCTAAGCGTGATGGCGGATCAAGCGATCGCCAAGCCCGAACTCAGAGAACGGTTGCCAAACGAACTGGCCGAAGAAACACGGCTTGTCGTGGAAGCTCTCGAACACGTCGAGGCGGGCCGGGATGAAGAAGCGTTGTCCGTCCTCAAACCGATCGGATTCCGCTCGGTGATGGCGCCCTGGCGTCTCCTCATTCGCGGCATGGTTCACTTCTACGGGGACCGAAGGGACGAAGCGTTGGAAGCGTGGAAACGGTTGCCCGCGGACCGTTTGCCCCATGCCATGGCTCGTGCGATTCTAGGAACCGTGAATGTTGCGTTGCCGGGTCAGGCCAAGGTCGACAAACGAAATTTGGCAGGTCTGACAAAGAACAAGCAGCCCGATTTGCGGGACGTCCGAAACGACTTGCAAGAATTGTTCGAGGTAGCACTGTTCCACGAAATCTTTCAGAAGATCAAAACTTGGGAGAAAGAAGGGTGGATCTCACCGGCCACTCGCAATGCTCTGCACGACGCCATCTACACCCAATTGTTGATCGTGAGCACTCCCGATCAGGCCGGTGCGATCTACGCCAAACTTCGCCCACCGGCTTGGGACCCCAAGCTGGCATTGCCCAAGGCAATCGGACAGTTCTTTTCCAGCGATCCGGCCGACCCTCATACTGATGCCCAGATTGACCGGTTCGTCGAGTCGACTCAAAGCAATCCGAACCTATCGGATTCCGATCGGACCGCGATCAAAGCCGTGGTGAACGCCAACATCGCATTCTTCCTCGGCATGTTGGTGAAACGCTTCCATGATGAAGTTCTGCCTGATGCCGAGGGGGACTCGAATTCCCTGAAAACCATCCAAGTCATTGGACGACGATATCTGGAGCGATTGTTGAATGCCGTCCAAGCGTGCCCGCAATGGGACGCGCCGCTTGAGCACGCCCCCTTTGCGGGCATCGATCCCATTCTGCTTCCCCAAGAATTGATCTGCGAGATACACGAAACCCGTTTGAAAGCTCGGGGGGACGATCTCGGAGTCCTCTTTTCCGCCGCCGAATCCTATATCCAAACCGACCTGCAACGCACTCGTCCCCTGGTGCAGCAGTTGATTCAGATCGCACCGCGTGACCAGCGCACGATCCGTCTCGCATGGAATCTGAGCACACTGTCCTTCATCGCCGCGATCCAAAATGGGAACACGGATGAAGCTGAACAGCACCTCGAGTTGCTCAGCTCAAACGTGCCTTCCGATCAGCCGGACGGTTTGCTGGAACTGTACCGTGCCATCTGCCAGTTGGCGCAAGACCCCGACACCGATGTGGAAACTTGTCTCGTTAAAAACGATGAGTTGAAGGTGCCTCGCTTTGCATCGTTGCTTCTGTTGGAGGCGATCTCCGCCAGGTGTGGGTTGCCTGCCAAAACCCGCAAAAGACTTCGCGACGCGCGCAAGCCGCTTTCGAAATCACCATCGTTGCAAGCAGTTTCGTCCGCCTGTGACAGGGTGGGTCGTATGTTGGTGAACGAAAAGCTTGACTTCCCTGGCCGTGCAGGCATGAAGAAGGAGCTGATCACCGTAACCAAACGAGCGTTGACCCAATCGAAAATCGATGCCTACGACATCGAAACGGCGAACACCATCGGCGTCTTTGTCGTTCTCGCCCAAGATGACGTTCTGTGCCGACGATTTTTGCAAGCCACCCGTCACCACATCGATTGGCACATCGTCAGCTTGGTCCGAGCGTTAGGAGTCGATTTGGAGCTCGCTTCGTCCATCCTTTCCGATGTGGTGTACGCGGATCCCGATGCCTCCAACAGCCTGCCCGCTGAACTGCGTCCAATTGCCCTGCGACTCTATGAAGCCAGCGAGGAGCATTACAACGAAGGCATGTACTCGGATGACGACGACATGGACTTCGAATTTCTAGACGTTGACGACATCCCGGATGACGTTATGAATTCGATCCCGCCCGAGATGCTGTTGGCGTATATGCAGGACCCGGAGGCGATGGAAGCGCAGATGAAACAGATGATGCCGGGCAAACTTGCTGACGCTTTGCTCGAGGTGCTCGCGCGGCGTGTGCGAGGTTGATTCCACTCCAACGCTTCCTACCGTCTTCTCGACCTCTCTCGCTTAAAAATCAATTCACTGTTTGACAGACAAGAACATCGTCATGAGCCCCTCGAATCAAGATCCCTTCGAAGTCCTTGGCCTGGACGCGAAGGCAACGACCGCTGAGATTCGCGCCCGGTACTTGGAACTGGTGCGTCAACATCCACCCGAACGTGACGCCGATCGGTTTGCTGAAATTCACGATGCGTACACAGCCGTTGGAGATCCAATTCGAGTTTGGTCCAGCCGACTGTTCGCCCCTGAACTCCCCCATTTCAGTGACGTAATTGACCAGTTTCAATTTCAACCTCAACGCTTGCCCACCGATGCGTTGCTTCGTTGTGCTCAACGACTCCATCAATCCAGCCGTGGACCAGCGAAGTGAACATTCCCGAAGAAGACGACTGGCCCCAAACGCGAGCGGCAATCAAAGACAGGTTGCTCGAATGGATTGACACCGCAGGCGAAACCGACCACGGGCGACAACAACTGGCCAGGATGCTGGCGGAACTGGACCATCAAGAGAATTCCGATGAGCCTGCCCCGCCACACGCTGCCCTTCCGAATGCACCCGCCGCAGCCTCGCTTCATGGCCTGGGGCAAATCACTCGCGACCTGACCGCACTGCGGCATGAACTGAAGCTCAACACGAAACAAAACCGGTCACTTTCCGATACGCTCGCCAGTGACGCGGAACGAATCGTTGCTGCCAGCGACGCGTTGCTGGAACAACTCCGCGAAAACTCGACTCGGACAACAGCCGGCCAATCGCCCACGGGGCAACAAGTGTCACCCGCAGATGCGTCGATGTCGGAAACGACTCGTTCAGCGATCACCGCCATCGTAGAAGTCGACGAAGCGCTCTCGCGGCTCACACAAGCTTTCGAAGCCGCGGTGCGAGATTGCCCGGAGCCGCCCACCACGGCGGCCACCGGATGGTTTGGTCGTCGCAAACTCGAACAGCACGAACAACTCTGGCAAACCGCTTGGCAATCCAGAAATCAATCCCTCAACGGGCTGGCGGAAGGCCTGAGATTGACCACGCAACGAATGAGTCAACAATTGGCATCACTGAATATCCAACGTGTGGGAGCCGCCGGGGACGCCTTTGATCCGCAAACGATGCAGGTGTTGGAAGTCCAACCCTCTTCGGAACATCCCGTTGGCACTGTTCTGCGGGTTCTGCGAACCGGGTATCAACAAGCAACATGGTTGATTCGTCCCGCACAAGTCGTCACGGCCCAGGCCGTCACCACAAATTCTTGAACCGAACTCTTCCAATCGATGCGTTCCACGCGTCACCCTTCAACGACTGACCATCCATTCAAGGAAACAGAATGCAACCGACGATCGGGATCGATTTAGGGACGACCAACAGCGTGGTCGCTGTCGTTGAAAACGGCACTCCCCGAGTGATCAAGAACCCGGAAACGGGTGAGGCTGTCCTTCCCAGTGTCGTTGGGCTGGATCCGTCCGGCAATATGTTGGTTGGTCAACCTGCACTCAATCAAGCCGCCTTGTTCCCTGAATCGACGATTCGCAGCGTCAAGCGAAAGATGGGTGAGCATGTCCAACTCACTCTCGGTGAAAAACAACTTTCGCCGCCTGAAGTTTCCGCCGTGATCCTGGGACGCCTTCGTCAGTGGGCGGAACAAGACCTCGGATGCGAAGTCAACCGCGCCGTGATCACCGTGCCCGCCTACTTCGATGATGGCCAACGGGAAGCCACCCGCCACGCCGGCGAACTGGCGGGTTTGGAAGTGTTGAGGATTGTGAACGAACCGACCGCTGCCGCCTTGGTTTACGATTCGCAAAGTCACGATCCGCACAAGGTGCTCGTTTATGACTTGGGCGGTGGCACGTTTGATGTTTCGATCGTTGCCATCGAATCCGGCGTCGTCGAAGTCCTGGCCACGTTTGGCGACACGCACCTCGGCGGGGACGACTTTGACGCTCTCCTGTGCAACCAATTGGTGAACGCAACGGGGGATTTGCAGGAATCCGTACTTGCTGATGTCGGTGCGATGGCACGTTTGTCCTTGTCAGCCGAAGCGGCCAAGCGACGCCTGAGCTTCGACACATTCACCGAGGTCGCGGAAGAGTTCTTGCTGCCCGGGAATCCCTCCAGCCACCTGGAAACGACGCTGGAACGGAATGACTACGAACAGTCCATCGAGCCACTTTTGGATCGAACGATCTCGTGTGTCGATTCCGCTCTCAAAGATGCTGGTTTGCATGCCGGACAACTCGACAAAGTGATCCTCGTTGGCGGCAGCACCCGGACACCTCTGGTCGAACAACTATTGACTCAGAAACTGGGGCACCGACCATCGGCAGAAATTGATCCCGATCTTTGCGTGGCTTTGGGCGCGGCCGTGCAGGGTGCTCTGTTGTCGGGACAAGACGTCGACCGAGTCTTGATCGAAATCACGCCTCACACGCTTGGGGTTCGCTGTGCCGAGACTCGCGATCCGCTGGGGCCCGCGAATGCTTTCGCGCCCATCATTCCCCGCGGTAGCGCTCTTCCCTGTAAACGATCGCAAACCTTCTACACCATGGTCCCAGGTCAGACAGAGGTTTCGACGGAGGTCTTCCAAGGAGAAGCCGCGGTCGTGACCGAAAACATCTTTGTTGGGGAAGTCGAACTGGCCGACCTGGATCCCGACTCGCCCGCTGACAGTCCCATCTCGGTGACATTCACGATGAATCTGAACGGGATGCTGGAGGTCCGCGCTGTCGACCGACGAACGGGCAAAGAGGCTTCCGCTGAGATCAAGCGTTTGAACGAATCATCGAAACAGGCGGGATCACAAACCGAGTTCGGTTCGGTTTCGGCGGACGAGATCTCAGAGATGCTCGGACGCGTCCCTGCAGGCCAACCGTCTCAAATAGACGAGGCCCAGTCGTCTCAAACCGACGAGGCACTGGAAGCTGAATCCAAACCCAGCAACACTCTGACGCGGCGACTCGATGAATTGATGCCATCGATCCACGCGACCCGCCAGAACGCTGACGAACAAGATGCAGAGGAGATCGATGACTTGGTGGATCAGTTGAAAGTCGCCGCTATCAGCAACAATTCCGAAGCGTTTGCCGAAAAAGTCGAAGCGCTCGAAGACCTCCTTTTCTATCTCAACGATGCCTGATCTCAGCGACACCGCCGCCGGCGAACTCCCAACAAGCCCAACCCCGTTGTCATTGACCTGCCCCGTTTGCCGTGCCAAACAGGTTGTCTCGGACCAATGTCGACGCTGCCGAGCCGACTTGTCGTCCATCAACACACTGCGGCGCAGCGAGGCGGTCGCGTCCCTGGCTGCGCTAGCGAATTTGGTGGCAGGCAATCCATCGGACGCCAAGCAATCATTGCGAACCGTCGAGATGCTGGCTCCGCAAAACGCGAAAGCCCTGCAACACCTGCTCGCGACGCAGTCGGCTGATTGAAATCCAATGCGTGCGAGCGATTCAAATGAAGTCAGCCTCACGCGTTTGCGGCCGATGCATCCATCTCATTTCGACGAGGATGCAAACCTTCCCAGAGGTGATTCCACGACTCGCATGCGTTTCATCGCCACGCCTTCCTCGAGCAGTCGTTGCTCTTGCAGCGAAGGGTTCACTGGCGGCAATCGCCCATCGTTGTAGACCACACGCCACCAGGGCAACGCATCGAACGATGCACCGAGCAATTGCCCCACCGCTCGGTGCCGACGTGGGTAGCCGGCTCGCGCGGCGACGTCACCATAGCTGACCACTTCGCCCGGACGCAGGTTCTCGATCGTGCGAACAAACGCGGCTCGCATCGGATCGGATTCCGATTCTCTGGCGGTCCAATCGGAAGATTTTTGGGGCTTCGAAGTCATGGGCTCAGAATTCCACTCGGTTTTCGTTTCGCGGCCGCGAACCTGATTTCAGTTGCATGCGTCTTGACTACCGACGATCATGTCGTCAACGGGTTGCGATTCCGCGTCGCAACGAAACTTCCGCACGTTCGCTTGTCTGTTCTGGTTGGCACCTGGGCAAGTGGCGTCGAACCAAATTTTCAAAGGAGGTGATCAAGTGGATTATTGCTGTACTAGCCAACGGGGTGGAAACCCTTGACGAAAGTCGGCGGGCTGACGCCAGGGTCAGCCACCCCACTCGCGATCACTTTCTAGAACGCGAGCATCGCCCGTTTGCTGAGATGGTTACCTTGGTCTCAGCAGACGGGTTTTTTCATGCGTACTCGGCAATGAATGCCCGCTGCAATTGAGTGGCGTGCAATCTGATGGATCAGTTCACGCTGAACGGAGGCGGAAAGTCTTTCCGTGAACGCGACGATTCAGCCAGATCAACGTTGCCTTCTTCCACACTGACCGATTGCAAATCCAAGCCACCTTTTTGGATCAGACGAATCAAAGCCTCGGCTCGTTCGTCGACGTCCGACATCGCCAGCAATCTGATCTTGTCTTCCGGATCAAACGGCAACGTGTAAGCGATGATGTCGGTGATCGGACCGACTCCCATCTGCCCCGCCATTAGATCGTGCAAGGACTTCTGAGATCCTTCGCTGACAGGAATGATCTTCCCGAACGCCTCAAGCAGGCGTTTCTTCAGATCCGCTCGCTTCTTCGTTCCCGCAGGCAAGTAAAAGTCGTCAATCAAATCGACGCGAGCGGTTCGGAACGATCGCCCGGTTTCCAGTTCGTGCCGCACCGTTGCGCGGCGAGTCCCAACGATCAGAATGTTGTGACGATCGCCTTCTAGTTCCGCGTGCGAGATGATCTTGCCAACACAGACGGTTGGCGAGATGGGCGGCAACATGTTCAGCGGCACCTTCAGCTTCGTCACTTCATCGATGGCGACGTTTCCCTGCTGATTGGTCAGCGTCGCCATCGTGATCAGATGATCGGTCGACAATGCTTCTTGCAACATGTCGACGTAGCGAGGTTCGAACACGTGCAAGGGTTGCATCGCGTGAGGGAACAAGACCATTCCCGGAAGCGGAAACAACCGGACCAGTCCGTCGAAATCATCCGGCAGACTGGTCACTCCTGTGATCGAATCGAAACTCATGAATCAGTCGTTGCTGGAGAAGGCAATCAGGATTCGCAGCACGTAGTAGAACAGCAACGCGACGGAAGCGAACAACGCCAAAGAAGCGGCGACGTGCTGACGCGTGTCGTAGTGATGCAAGACGTTGGAGGTGTCATACAAGATATAGCCACATGCCAAGGCCACCATCGCCGCGCTGAAGAACAATCCCAGCGAGAATCCAAACAACACGCCGCAAACGACGATCCCCATCGCGATCAAACCGCCCACGAACAGATACGTGCCCCACGATGCCAAATCGACTCGCGTGAACATCACAAATCCGGTCAATCCCGCAAACGTAAGCGTCGTGATGATCCCGGCCAAGATTGGAATCTGCGGTTGCCCCATCACCCGAATGGCGAGGTACATCATCGGCAGCATGATCACCGCTTCGGCAACGACATACAGCCCCAGCCCCGCATACTGCAGGCCGCGAGATTGTCCACTGCTGGCCCACGATCGAGCCATCCAGCTCACGGCCATGAAGGCACCGAGAACCAGAAGCCACCCGTAGCCACCCATCATCCGCTGGACCAAAGCGTCCATCGTCGCCGCGGGCACCATCGTGAACAGCACGACTTCCAGGGCCAGGAACGCGAAGACGGCTCCGGACAGGTGCGTGTAGGTTCGGCGAATGAACGCTAGACGGTCCGTTTCGTCAGCGTAGATCGCTGCGTTGCCATAAGTGACACCGTCAACTCCGGAGGAGTAAGGATTCATGTTGCTCATGAGGTCGCTCGTTTCAGTTGAAAAGCGGATTCATAGTTGGAGGCAAAAACGCCTGTCAGACAATTTGTGCGGTTCAAACCGGTTCTACGGAGCAAATCGGTTGTTGCTCGCGATGAACATTCGGCTTTCCAGAAATATACCCCAATGCGAGTTCACGGGGATCAACCGCAAGCCGGATGTGGTTAAATTGCCAGAAGCGGCCCACTCAACAAACCGCTTATTCCAACGCAACCCTCGCACCTCCCCCCGATCGCCGTCACAGCGTTCCCGGGGAACCACTTCGTTCGAGTTGATCGCCTGATTCTCGGCCCATTCCGCACCTCGACACGTTCCGTGAAGGAAACACAGATCATGATCCTTTCCGGTCAAGACATCCAACAGCGGCAGGGCAACGACATTTTGATTGATCCGTTTGATCCGTCGCGGTTGTCACCTAACAGCTACAACCTCACGCTTCACAACGAGTTGTTGGTCTACGAAGAAGTCGTCTTGGACGCCGCGTCGCCGAACCGATATCGACGCCTGACCATTCCCGAGGAAGGCCTGACCCTGCAACCCGGCACACTTTATTTAGGCAGAACCGCGGAACACACCGAAACGCATGGCCTGGTCCCAATCATTCAAGGTCGTTCGTCGCTTGGACGATTGGGGCTGTTTCTGAATCCAGGTGGAAGCCTAGGCCACGCCGGATACCGCGGGACCTGGACATTGGAACTGCATTGCGTCCAACCCGTCCGGATCTACCCTCACATTCAAATCTGCCAGATCACGTACTGGGAAGTCAGCGGAGACAGCCCGGAAGAAGCCAGCGAAAAATATCAAAACAGCAACGACATTCAGCCGTCGCTGATGCATCGGGAACTAGGGTTCGACGATCGCGACACGCAGCTCGAATTAGGTTTTGATGAAACCATTCGAAGCCAACCGTGAAGTTTGGCGGCAAAGCTGAATCGCAAGACGCGACCAAATGTCGCTGCCGCGATTGATTTGCGTTGATTGGGCCAGCTTTTAGGCAATCCCGGTCAGAAGAAGCTGCTCAACCGGCCATCGCAATCCACCGTGCAGAGGGGTGCGTTCAGTGACAATGGCCGCGAAAAAAAACTTTCGGACGGGCCAACGGGGGTCAACTCGACCAACTGTCCAGTGAAGGAGGAACAGGCAATTCCGGTTCGCTTCCTAACCTTGCTGAAAACAGGCAAGAACCGCTAAACTACGTGGTCTGACTCAAAAACTCGACCTATCTGATCCAAACGTCCGCGAGCCCGGAGTTCTCTACTCTCTATGTCCGAATCAAAATCCGTCGCTCAAGCCGAAATTTCACAAAACCTCGGCGAATTGCAGCACTCGCCGGATGTCGATGTCGACGCCGCCGAAACCCAAGAGTGGATTTCATCCCTCGAATATGTCCTTCAAAGCAAAGGCCCCGAACGGGTCAAGTTCCTGATCGACCAACTGCGTGACCGAGCCGCCGAAGAAGGCGTGCCCCTTTCCTCGGACACCTCCACCCCGTACGTCAACACGATCCCACCTCACGAGCAGCCCGCTTACCCCGGCAATCGTGAACTCGAACGCCGAATCAAGTCGATCATTCGCTGGAATGCGATGGCGATGGTCGTCCGAGCCAACAAGCGGCCCGGCGGCGTCGGCGGACACATCAGCACGTTTGCCAGCTCCGCGACTCTCTACGAAGTCGCCTTCAACCACTTCTTCCAAGGCCGCGGTGAAGACGGTTACTCCGGTGACTCGATCTACTTCCAAGGTCACGCCTCCCCCGGCATGTACTCACGTGCCTACCTCGAAGGCCGCTTGTCCGACGAGAACCTCGACAACTTCCGTCGTGAGCTCGCACCCGGTGGCGGACTTTCCAGCTACCCACACCCTTGGTTGATGCCCGGTTTTTGGGAATACCCGACCGTCTCGATGGGCCTCGGGCCAATCATGGCGATCTACCAAGCCCGCTTCAACGAATACCTGAACGATCGCGGCATCAAAGACACCAAGGGCCAAAAGGTTTGGGCGTTCCTCGGTGACGGCGAATGCGACGAACCGGAAACACTCGGTGCGATCGGTTTGGCTTCGCGTGAGAAGCTCGACAATCTGATCTTCGTCATCAACTGCAACCTGCAACGACTCGACGGTCCCGTCCGCGGCAACAGCAAGATCATTCAAGAACTGGAATCGATTTTCCACGGTGCCGGATGGAACGTTATCAAAGTCGTCTGGGGCGGCGAATGGGACGAACTGCTTGCTCGTGACACGACCGGCTTGCTAGCCAAACGCATGAACGAAGTCGTCGACGGTCAGTACCAGAAGTACACCTCGATGCCCGGCAGCTACATTCGCGAACACTTCTTCGGCAAGTACCCCGAGTTGCTCGAGTTGGTCAAACACCTGTCGGACGAGAAGCTCGAGAAGATCCGTCGCGGCGGACACGACCCTGAAAAGGTCTACGCGGCGTATCACCGAGCCACCACGCTGAACAACGGCAAACCGACCGTGATCCTGGCGAAAACGGTCAAGGGTTACGGACTTGGCGAAGCCGGTGAAGGCCGCAACGTGGCCCACAACCAAAAGAAGATGAACGAAGCCGAGTTGCTGGAATTCCGGACTCGCTTTGGCATTCCAATCAGCGACGAAACCGTAGGCGACGCTCCTTTTTACAAGCCACCCGCCAACAGCAACGAGATCAAGTATCTGCAGACTCGCCGCGATACGCTTGGCGGTCCCGTTCCAAGTCGTCCGACGGAACACCCGAAGTTGGAAATCCCAGCTCTGGATGTGTTCCAGAAGTTTGTTGCCAAACGGACGGACAACAAGGAAGTCAGCACCACGTTCGCCGCCGTGCAAATGTTGGTCGCAATGTGCCGCGACAAGTCGATCGGCAAATTCGTCGTTCCCATCGTGCCGGATGAGTCGCGAACGTTCGGCATGGAAGGCATGTTCAAACAGTTCGGTATCTACGCCCACGCGGGTCAGCTCTACGAGCCAATGGATTCCGACCAGGTCGCTTTCTACAAGGAAGCACAAGACGGTCAAATATTGGAAGAAGGCATCACCGAATGCGGTTCGATGTCCAGCTTCAACGCTGCTGGCACCGCCTACAGCTGCCACGGTGTGAACATGATTCCGTTCTACATCTACTACAGCATGTTCGGTTTCCAACGGATCGGCGATTCGATTTGGGCCGCCGCTGACATGCGAGCCAAGGGCTTCCTCGTCGGTGGTACTGCCGGCCGAACAACGCTCAACGGCGAAGGTCTGCAGCACCAGGACGGACACAGCCTGCTCAACGCAATCGCGTTCCCAACCGTGCGTGCTTACGACCCCGCATTTGCTTACGAAGTCACCGTGATTGTTCACGAAGGCTTGAAACGGATGTATGAACAGGGCGAAGAATGCCTGTACTACATCACCGCAGAGAACGATCCATACAACCAACCTGAAATGCCCGAAGGTTGCGAAGATGGCATCGTGAAGGGGATGTACAAGTTCAAGAGCCGCGATGTCGATGGTGCCAAAGCACGCGTGCAACTGTTCGGCAGCGGTGCGATCCTGAACTGTGCGTTGAAGGCCCAAGAAATCTTGGCCGAGAAGTACAACATTGCCAGCGATGTTTGGTCCGTGACCAGCTACACGTTGCTGCGTCGTGACGCTCATGCGGTTGAACGTTGGAACCGTCTGCACCCGACCGAAACGCCTCGCAAGAGCTACCTCGAGGAAGTACTCGAAGGAGTCGAAGGTCCGTTCATCTCGGCCAGCGATTACGTGCGTGCTCTCGGCGAACAGCTCACCCCTTGGATCCCAGGCGACTACTACGTTCTGGGCACCGACGGCATGGGCCGCAGCGAAACCCGCGAAGCCCTGCGTCGACACTTCGAAGTCGATGCCGAGTCGATCACGATCGCTACCCTCGGACGTTTGGCAAAGGCCGGAACGTTCGAAGCCACAGATGTGGCCCAAGCAATCAAAGACTTGGACTACGATGCCGACAAAATCGATCCGTACTTCGCCTGATCTTGCCGGACAAACGCGAGCGTCGTTTGCTTCGAGCGGCATTGAATTCAATCGTTCCCGGTTGCCGGGAACATCGCCGCCAGCGAACGACCGAGCGTCTCAAACTTCTCAAATCACACTCCTGACATATCTTTCCCATGACTGAAGTCAAACTTCCCGAACTCGGCGATGGCATCGAATCTGGCGATGTCCTTGAAATTTTTGTTGCCGTCGGTGACGTGATCACCGAAGGCCAGGACATCGTGGAAATGGAAACGGACAAAGCGACCGTTCCCGTGGCCAGCGATGTGGGTGGCAAAGTCACCAAGATCTCGGTCGGCGAAGGTGACACCGTTCCAATTGGCGGTGTGTTGATCGAAGTCGAAGCTGCCGCAGGAGCTGAATCGGCTCCCGCCCCGGCCGCTCCCGCTGAGCCCGAAAAGAAGCCTGAGCCAACACCGGAACCGGCTGCCGCTGCACCGACCCCGGAACCACCAGCTCCGAAGCCAGCCGCGCCAGCTGCACCACCGGTCGCTCAACCTGCCGCAACACCAGCTGCTCAGACTCCGGCCGTCGCGGACGAACCCGATGCACCTGCTGATGCGGGCGGATCGATTCCCGCGGGTCCAGCCATTCGTCGTTTCGCTCGCGAAACGGGTGTGAACTTGGCCAGCGTCACCGGAACCGGTGCTGGCGGTCGCATCACCCGTGATGACGTGTTGGCCGTTGTTCGTTCGGCCAGTCAAAAAGCAGCCGCTCCGGCCGCCAAAGCAGCTCCCGCTGCCGGCAAAGCCGCACCTCGAACCAACGTCACCTCCGGCGATTTGCCTGGAACCCCCGACTCAGACGACTACGGTCCGATTCGTGTCGAGCGAATGAGCAAGATCCGAAAAACGATCTCGGCTCAAATGCATTTGTCTTGGTCCACCGTTCCACGCGTGACCAACTTCGACGATGCGGACATCACGGACCTCGAACGACTTCGCCAGAGCAGCAAAGAGGATTACGCCGCTCAAGGCTTGAAACTGACCACCATGCCGTTCCTAGTCAAAGCCGTCGCGACCGCGCTTCGTCATCACCCATCGCTCAACGCGGTGATCGATTCCGAAAACCAACAAGTGATCTACAAGGATTACGTCAACGTCGGTATCGCAGTGGACACGGACAACGGCCTGGTCGTTCCCGTGATGCACAACGCTGATCAAATGGGCATCCCCGACACGGCTCGCAACATCGCCGAAATGGCAGGTAAAGTTCGTGGCGGCAAGTTCGGCGTCAACGACCTGCGTGGAGGTTCGTTCACGATCAGCAACCTCGGTGCAATCGGTGGCCAATACAGCACGCCAATCGTTAACGTTCCCGAAGTCGCGATTCTGTTGGTCGGCCGTTCACGAAAGTTGCCCGTTGTCATGCCCGACGATTCGATCCAACCTCGCCTGATGATGCCGCTCAGCCTCTCGTACGACCACCGCTTGGTCGACGGCGGAACCGCGGCTCGCTTCCTCAACGATGTGATCGGATACCTGCAAGCCCCAAGTCGCTTGCTGTTGGCTCTCTAATCCTCCAAAGAACAACGGTCGGCTTCTCGGTCAACCGTTCATGGTTTGGTGAAACCCGCCAAACCAACATGAAATGCGAACAGGCCGAGTCAACCCGACTCGGCCTGTCTTTCTGCGCGGCCCCAAACCAAATGCAACAACCGCGGTCATAAACCCTTCGACGACAGAATCGTTTGCGGCATGTCGCGGTCAAAACGCTTCGTCGAAGGTAGCTGGGCTTATAAACTGATGAGCGTCATCGCTTTCTGAATGGTTCAGAGAGCATCGTTGGCGGATTTTGGAACTCGAAGACAATCACTTCACGATCGGTCTGTCAGTTGATCGATGTTGCTCCCTTTCTTCGTCGAGATCAACCATGACC
Organism: Rhodopirellula bahusiensis; assembly: GCF_002727185.1. Lineage (NCBI taxonomy): Bacteria > Pseudomonadati > Planctomycetota > Planctomycetia > Pirellulales > Pirellulaceae > Rhodopirellula > Rhodopirellula bahusiensis. The sequence goes on along the minus strand of NZ_NIZW01000023.1, from coordinate 5,539 downwards.
TATCCCCGCACATTTTCCCACATCGGTCTTTCGGTGACTGACTTGGATGCAGCCGTTAAGTTTTATACCGAGACACTGGGTTGGTACGTCATCATGCCACCGACCGAAATCGTTGCGGATGAGTCTGCGATTGGGGTGATGTGCAACGACGTCTTCGGCGAAGGATGGGAACGGTTCCGAATCGCTCACCTGTCCACCGGTGACAAGATCGGCGTTGAGATCTTCGAGTTCAAGAATGCCGAGAAGCCCAAAGACAATTTCGAATATTGGAAGACGGGCGTCTTTCACTTCTGCGTCCAAGACCCGGATGTGGAGGGACTCGCCAAACGCATCGTTGCCAATGGTGGCAAGCAAAGGATGCCTGTCCGTGAATATTTCCCGGGCGAGAAACCCTACCGGATGGTCTACTGTGAAGACCCCTTCGGCAACATCATCGAAATCTACTCGCACAGCTACGAACTGACCTACTCGGCTGGCGCGTACCAAGGCGATGCAAACTAACTCTGTGGCGTTTGTCGAACTCGATTCAGTGGAATGGTGTTCCACAGATCGCAAGCCATGCATCAAGCTTCACAGTCGCTATCACGCTCCGTGGATCATCAAAGAAAACTATTTTGTTGATGGGTCGCAAGTCTTGGAAGCGATACGCCGTCTCCGCCCTTCAATGAAGACACTTGTCGACGGCGAACTCTCGACACAGCCGGACGAGCCAGCTATTGCGGACTCGATGACGTTGGCATCGGCCCCGGCGGAAGATTCTCTAGCAGGTAGCGGGTGATGAGCATTCGAACGTGCACCTCCGTGCCTTTTCCTTCGCGAAGTCCGTGGTCGCGGTTTGGGTACACCATGTAGTCGAAAGGCTTGCCCAGTTCGATCAACCGATCGACCAAACCTTCGATGATTTGAATGTGCGTGTTGGTTTCGCCTGATCCGGTGACAATCAACAGCTTGCCTTTCAGCCCGTCTGCAAATCCCAGTGGAGCAGAACGAGCGTATCCGTCAGCATTCACCTCCGGAGTACGCATGTAGATCTCTTGGAACCAAGCGTTGTAGAGATGCGGTTGCGGCTTGGGAACAACCGCAATCCCGAGCTGATACACATCGGGTTTGCGAAACAACGCGTTGAGCGTATTTGATCCACCACCGCTCCAACCCCAAATTCCAACGCGCGAAAGATCCACGTAGGAACGAGTGCGTGCCAGTTCTTGTATGGCGGCCGCCTGCTCCTCAGTCGACAAAGGACCGAGGCTGCCGAAGATGCTTCTTCGCCAGGCGGCACCCTTGGGCGAGGGTGTGCCACGGTTGTCGATCGACACGACAATGTATCCCAGGTCAGCGATCGTGCGATGAAAGTCAACTTGAGCGGCACCCCAACGATCGAGCACCGTCTGCAAGTAGGGTTCCCCATAGACGTAAACGAACACGGGGTAGCGTTTCGTCTCATCAAAGTCGCGAGGTTTGATCATGCTCGCGTCGACGGTCACGTCTTTTGTAATTTGTAGTTGAATGAACTCCGCCGGACGGGCAATGACCTCATCAGCCCTTGCCCGCAGTTCGCTGTTTTCCTCCAGCGTCCGAATCGAGCGGTGTTCCGGTATGGTGACCAAATCCACAACCGGCGGCGTGTTCAACGTCGAATATGTGTGAAACGCCCACTTCCGGTCAGGAGAAAACTGATACTCATGCCAACCGGGTTGGTCACCCGGAGTGATTCGTTCCAGAGTTCCTGATCCATCCAGAGGAACGCGGTGCAGATACCGTTGCGTGCCGTTTTCAGGCGACGCATAGAAGTAGTACCAACCGTTTGCTTCATCGACGACATCGCCCGGTGCCGCACGATCGATGATGTCGTATTCGCCAGGTGTCAGGAGCTGAATCATCTTTCCATCACCTGTGATCGTGAAAGCCTGACGCCATCCATCCTTTTCGCTCAAGAAGAGAAACCGCTTGCCTCCATCGAGCCATTGGATCCCCGAATTGATCCCGTGACTTCCGACAGCCCAAGCCTCATTTGTTTCTTCGAAAATGGGAAACACGGGTCCGCCAACCTTCGCCAGCAAAACCTCGCGTTTGTCACGAAAGCGACTGAGTCGTTCCACCAAGACTTCGGCCGAATTCTCCGGCCAGGAGACTTCGCCGAGGTAGCCACCGTCCTCAGGGAATTCGATTGCCAGCCAAGTGATGGAACCGGCGTCATCACCGATCACATCGACCACCCCCACTCGCAGCTTCGGGATCTTTGTCCCCACGCGAGCGAATTGATTCTGCTGCACGCTGGGATACGAGGGGTCATCGGGAACCAGCACGTTCCGCAAGCGAACCTCACTCGAGTCCGATTCGACGAACAAAACTCGCTGTCCGTCAGGACTCCAACTGATGTCCTGGTATGACACATCAGGTTGCATGGACTCTGCAGTCAGTTTTCGCTTCTCGCCGGACTGCAGGTCGAGCACATTCCAACTTCGGCCGTCTTTTTGCAAGCGCTTTGTACCATCCGGTGACAGTAGATGATTGGAAACGCCGACTTGTTCATTTCCGTCGGCGATGCGTTGCTTGCCTGAGGCGGCATCGTAGACAACTCGAATCGCCTTTCCCGTTTCCTCATCCAATTCGCGTACTAGATAGCCCGAACTGTCCAACAACCATTCCGCTCGGAAGGGCTTGGCACGCATCTCGCCTCTCTCATAGATCGCCTCGAGTCGAGGACGAGACCTCTCTAGCAAATCAGCGGTGGAAACCGACTGGGTAAAACCTTTGTTTGTACCGAGTGCAACCAAAGTCGCGGCGAGGAGGAAAAAGGCGGAAACATGGAAGCGGCGCATCATATGTGTTCTCATCGTGATGTCGTACTGGATAGCAAGACCGCGTCCTGGTCTCGCATGAACGACCTGCAACCGCCAAATCCAATCAGGTCGATTGCAGTTTGGCAAAAGGCCAGCGAAGTGAAAGGGGGGCGTCGCATTTCAAAGGGAGCGCGACGCAAACGTTCACGACCAGGCATCGTACCGTTATCACTCGCTCAGAACGCGAGGGCTCAACTGAAGCCACTCAATGCCGCCGCTGAAACGGCATGGTGATTAGGAGCAGACAAATTCGCCCCAAAGTTTATCAGCTTTGGAATGTCATTGAACTTGATGGAAACAAACGCTCGCGCCGAACGGGCGACGCGAGCGTTCGAGCAAACTGGATCAGCGACCACCCATGCTGGATTCAATCTGTTTTTGGATCTTCTCCAGATTGAACGAACCAGGTGTTTGGCTCGGCGGGAACTCCTTCATTGTCATCAGGAACTTCCCTGCAAACTGCTGCATCGGAGCCAACACAAACACTCGCGACAAGAACCAATCGTTGTACATCGTTGCGTTGTGCTGTGCCTTTTCAAAGGGATCGCGACGCAAGTTGAACAACAACGGAACACGAAGTTCGGTGAAAGGCTCACGCCAAACTTCAAAGGCCATTCCGCGATTTTCAAGGAAGACGGCTTTCCAGTCTTCGTAGCGGATTGCAACGATCTGTCCGTCGTCGTTCACGTACATGAACTCTTTACGAGGCGACTCGTCGGTCTTCCCGGTCAAGTAGTCCAGCTGGTTGTAACCATCGATATGGTTCTTGTAGCTGCGACCGTTTAGCTCGACCCCCTTGAGCAGTTGCTCCTTGATGTCGGTTGAACCAGCGGCAGCGGCGAAGGTTGGCAACCAATCTTCGTGTGCGAGGACACCGTTCAGAACAGTTCCGGGTTTGAACTTGCCGGGCCAACGAACGTAACAAGGCACACGGTAAGCACCTTCCCAATTCGAATTCTTTTCGTTGCGGAACGGAGTCGTGCCAGCATCGGGCCAAGTGTTGTAGTGAGGACCATTGTCGGTCGAGTACTGAACGATCGTGTTGTCAGCAATTCCGAGCTCATCCAACAAGTCAAGCAACTCGCCGACTTGCATGTCGTGCTCGATCATTCCGTCGGTGTATTCGTCATTCCCTTTGTGACGATGTTCTTCCTTGACGTGTGTGCGGAAGTGCATTCGCGTTCCATTCCACCAGCAAAAGAATGGCTTGTCAGCCTTGTGTTGACGAGTGATGAAATCCTTCGCCGCAGCGATCGTTTCTTCGTCGATCGTTTCCATTCGCTTCTTCGTGAGAGGCCCGGTGTCTTCGATTTTGCCATCAGCCGTGGCTTTGATCACGCCGCGAGGGCCGAACGCTTGGATGAACGTCCGTCCGTCTGCCATCTTCATGTCAGCCGGGTAGTCTTCGTTCTCTGGTTCTTCTTCGGCGTTGAGGTGATATAGATTGCCGAGGAATTCATCGAAACCATGTTGAGTCGGCAAGTGTTCGTCGCGGTCGCCTTGGTGGTTCTTGCCGAATTGGCCGGTTGAATATCCGAGACTCTTCATGACAGTCGCCATGGTGACATCAGTCTTCTGCCAACCTTCTTTTGCACCGGGCAGTCCAACCTTGGTCATCCCGCTGCGGACCGGAACGCTGCCGCTGATAAAAGCGGCTCGACCAGCGGTACATGATTGCTGGCCGTAGTAGTCGGTAAAGAAGATTCCTTCCTTCGCGACACGATCGATGTTGGGTGTCTTGTAGCCCATCATCCCACGGTTGTAGTGGCTGATGTTTTCAGTGCCGATATCATCGCCCCAGATAACGAGGACATTCGGCTTGTCTTGAGCTTCAGCCGAGAGGCATAGCCCCACGGTCAAAAGACAAAACTGAAGGAGAAGAGCGTTGGACTTCATTGGGACGGTTCCTAACCAGAAGGGGCGGAGTGCGAAACACGGTTCGAAAGAAAAATTCATGGCCTGGCAAATCCACTTGTTTTTTCAGCAAATCAAATGGACGCCTGAAGCACTTCAGTTTACCCGCCTATCCCCAATACATGCTGACGTCAATGGTCATTGAGATCACTGCTCAGGCAAAATCACATAATCCTTGGCGAAGAACATGCTGCCACATCCGTCGCCTTTTGGTATGTGCATGACGCAACCGTATAGACAACGTCCATCTCCCGGGTGAGGCGGGAGTTTGATTCGCGAAATCCCGAAAGAAGGAAATTCACTAAAAACACGCAATAATGCATGTCAGAAAAACCTGAATGGCAGAGCGTTATGCCGTGCCGTCCGACAGACGCAAAATAGTTGACGTTTCGATGAGTCTCGGACTCACCTCAGAACATTTGTGCAGCAAAGTGGTGTCCGAGTCAGAATGACATCACTTCACTGACGTTCACGTCATACCCGGATTCATGCTTGTTCGATGAGCTGGATCTTTTGCCTCACTTGATTGGCTTCAATGCCACGACCCTCATGCTCCAAAAGACGGAGTTCATTTTCCAGCGACTGCAACAAGGCGCCTCTTTCGCCGTTTTGCTCGAAGACCGTTTGAGCAGCGTGGAGTGCATCGAGGCCGAACTCCGTTTCGCCAAGGATTAAGAGTCCCAGGCAATAGCCCGCATTATTCACCAAGAACTTGTTGAATAGAGAAACCATCGCGTGAACCACTGCGTTTAACGGTTAACCACAACCAACTCAAACGCAAC